>NZ_JACJDS010000119.1:0-251 GCF_014163635.1 Pseudoalteromonas sp. SR44-8 | reverse complement strand
CAAGCAGTAGGAGCCCACTTGTTGGGTGACTGCGTACCTTTTGTATAATGGGTCAGCGACTTATATTTTGTAGCGAGGTTAACCGAATAGGGTAGCCGTAGGGAAACCGAGTCTTAACTGGGCGAATAGTTGCAAGGTATAGACCCGAAACCCGGTGATCTAGCCATGGGCAGGTTGAAGGTTGAGTAACATCAACTGGAGGACCGAACCCACTAACGTTGAAAAGTTAGGGGATGACCTGTGGCTAGGAG
>NZ_JACJDS010000118.1:0-258 GCF_014163635.1 Pseudoalteromonas sp. SR44-8 | reverse complement strand
AAATAAAAAGGACATACACAAGAATAAAAAAGTAGAATAAAAAGGACAGACACATATTTTGTGTCAGAAAATTTAGCACCTCTTCCGTTGTGGGTAACCGTATCATTATTTTTTTGCACACTGTTAGTTACAGAACTGAGAATTCAGTGGCTTGGAAGGAGTTTTAGGCAAATAAAGGCAAAGCTAGGTCATCACTTTATTTAATATCGTGTTTTTTAAACAAACCAATAAAGATGCAACTGTTCAACCTGCGCCTTT
>NZ_JACJDS010000117.1:0-258 GCF_014163635.1 Pseudoalteromonas sp. SR44-8 | reverse complement strand
TACGATTTAGAACTTATTTGTTCGTAGTGTCCACACAGATGATTGTTAATTAGTGCGTATCCCTTTGGGATAACTAATTAATATGCTCTTTAAAAATTTGGAAAAGCTGATAATAAAATTCGTATAAATACAGTGTATTTGTACAGAGTTTTCAAAAGTAAAAAAGAATGATAGCAGTATCATTCAGTGCCATTTAATGAACGTTTTACGTTTGTTGATTGGTATCTACTTTAGTATTCAATATTAACTTCTGGCGAA
>NZ_JACJDS010000116.1:0-268 GCF_014163635.1 Pseudoalteromonas sp. SR44-8 | reverse complement strand
TACGAGTGCCCACACAGATGATTGCTTTATATTGTTAAAGAACGTTGCGGTTAAAGTTAAACTTTATCTCGCTAGGGCTGCGAATAGTACGCTTTCCTATTTTTTTGTCAACACTTAATTTTAAAATTTCTTAAAATCTAAATTCAAGTTTTACTCGACTAACTGATTAACTCTTGCCTCGCTAAGCGTTGCTGTCTGCCGTCTCAGTGGGGTCGCATTATAGGGCGCGGCGAATTTTACGCAAGCGTTTTTTAAAGAAAACTTGAAA
>NZ_JACJDS010000115.1:0-270 GCF_014163635.1 Pseudoalteromonas sp. SR44-8 | reverse complement strand
CTAGTAACCAAATAGGGGGAAATCAACATGATGCTTATGTAAACTGCAATTCAACAATAAGCATAAGAGTAGACGCCCTCAAACTACTTTAGTTCAAAAATAAATTTAAATTTATTGAAATAATGAAACGGCTCACAATTGCAGGCATAAAAAAAGCCAGCTCAAAATGGGCTGGCTCAATCATTACTAAAACTAGTAACCAAATAGGGGGAAATCAACATGATGCTTATGTAAACTGCAATTCAACAATAAGCATAAGAGTAGACGCCC
>NZ_JACJDS010000114.1:0-277 GCF_014163635.1 Pseudoalteromonas sp. SR44-8 | reverse complement strand
AGTGAAACGAAACAGCGCCGATGATAGTGTAGCATTTGCTATGTGAAAGTAGGACATTGCCAGGCTCCAAATTGAGAAAGCCGCTTCAGAAATGAAGCGGCTTTTTTACGTCTGTAGGAAAGCTAATGGCTTTGAGCTGTCAGCAGCGCAGTGTTATACCAATCGACTTAAATATTTAACCATTCTAGCGAGCTAAATAAAGCGCTAACTGCGTTATAATTTTTTCAAGTAGAACAACTACATGTCAAAATTTACGCCTTGTTATCACTGTATTTAT
>NZ_JACJDS010000113.1:0-278 GCF_014163635.1 Pseudoalteromonas sp. SR44-8 | reverse complement strand
ATCACCGGCTCTGGCGCAGAAGCCAATGCCAGTGTCAGTGTGACTATCAGCGATGGTTCGAATAACCAATCGCGGACCGTGACGGCTGATGGCGCAGGTACATGGACTATCAGTGGTAGTGAGTTTGATGTCAGCAGCTTTAATAATGGCACGCTCACCGTCAGCGCCACACAAAGTGATGCGGCGGGTAACACCTCCAGTGCAACCAGCACCTCAGTGATTTTAGATAACGCAGCACCGAATGCCTTGACGATTGCCACCCCGATTGAGGTTGATGG
>NZ_JACJDS010000112.1:0-284 GCF_014163635.1 Pseudoalteromonas sp. SR44-8 | reverse complement strand
GTTGTGACGATTGAAACAGAAGATGGCTCAGTGCCAGAATTTCCTTTTTTGATAAAGTCGGCCTATTCAGAGTCGTGTGGTCATAGTAGTTGTGGTATTGATTTTGGTTATAAATATTTTAAAACTGCCTATGCTAATGAGCCAATTACCTTCCCACGCGAGCGTTTGGATTTATTACAACCCAATGCCTATGCATCGATTGAGTTTACGGTTACCCATCCTAATTATCACCACCGCGGATTTCCGCGAGGCTTTGGGCCCACCGATGCTGATGACCCTATTCA
>NZ_JACJDS010000111.1:0-301 GCF_014163635.1 Pseudoalteromonas sp. SR44-8 | reverse complement strand
AAAAAAGGCCACCGAAGTGACCTTTTTCTAACAATTAACTTAAAAGTTAATTATTACTCATTGAACGTTGCTACAAAGCACCTACGCCTATGGGTAACAGCGCCACCTTCACATGACGTAAATCGTAGGCATTAAAAAAGGCCACCGAAGTGACCTTTTTCTAACAATTAACTTAAAAGTTAATTATTACTCTACGATAGTTGCTACTACACCAGCACCTACAGTACGGCCACCTTCGCGGATTGCGAAACGTAGACCTTCATCCATTGCGATTGGAGAGATTAACTTTACAGTCATCTTA
>NZ_JACJDS010000110.1:0-304 GCF_014163635.1 Pseudoalteromonas sp. SR44-8 | reverse complement strand
AATCACGGCTAAAGCCAGTTCCTACGGTAGTAAAAGTAACTAGGGGCTAGCTTTAGAGAAAGAATATAAAGACCGCGTCAGCAAGCTTAACGCCTACGGTAGTAAAAGGAGCTAGGTGCTAGGATTAGCCCCGCAGACCGTCGCTCGAAGCACTTTTTATCTTCTCCGTGCAGCGAAGCGCCTCAGTGCCCTCGGTGGTAAAAGTGATTTTAAGATAATCACGGCTAAAGCCAGTTCCTACGGTAGTAAAAGTAACTAGGGGCTAGCTTTAGAGAAAGAATATAAAGACCGCGTCAGCAAGCTT
>NZ_JACJDS010000010.1:103065-142677 GCF_014163635.1 Pseudoalteromonas sp. SR44-8 | reverse complement strand
TCGATAATGTTGCGCCACTGCTCAAGGTTACGCATTTTTCTCATGGCTATCTCCTAATTGAAATTCAGAAATAGCTTAATCGGTTTGACGAGTTATTGGCAGGTGCACTTTGCTAGACGCTTACGCTTAAACAAATATTTTGGAAGACATTATTGATAAATATTTGCACTTCCACTTAATCGAGAAAGTGCAACTTTGAATGGAACCTAAAAACCTATTAAAGATACTCTCATATAATAACTTTAAAAAACTTAGTTTGACGTACTGAAGCTAGGTAGAATTCACAAAAGGTAGGGCATTTTATGCCTGAAAACACAAAGGTGAGTTTAAGCTAAGTTCATAGTTTAATTAGCTAAAAATTATATTAAAAAGTTACTGCGACTACTTTAAATCCTATTGCTACCTGTCAGTCAGGGTTTAAAAAGCTAATCAATTGGTGTCTAAACTCCTTCACTCCATCAGGATTTAGTTCTTCTAAGTAGGCGTATATACTTGTCTTAGACATAAGAGGCACACCTGTATGAACTTTTTTAGTTAACTTCCAGAATAGATTTTTTGCTTGTTTACTAACGCTACCACCCTCAATTGAATCTACTCGAGGTATTTTATCATCGCCATTTAGATAACAATCGTAAATTGCTTTTTCAATACTTGAGAACGGTAGTAGCAATATATCGTTTCTCTCTTGAACAAAACGCTCATCTGACTGATCACCATCAAGTGCAGCTACAACATTTTCAGATTCTGATAAAAACTCTTTATCCATATTTCTAGACAGCAAATCAACAACTTGAGAACCGCCCGCAACATATATAATTAAGTGCTTGAAAAAATTATCGTTTGTAGAAGAGCTAATTATATAATCCATATACTCTTCCAAACATTTGTCTTCTGTTAGAATATATTTATCGAAACCTGTAAAGCCATACATAATACTTTTAACAAAATTATAGGAGCGTGGTGTTACTGTCACGCAATCTCTATCCTGATTTCGCTCCATATAGTATAGCTCTTCATCATTAAGCGTCTTCATTAATGCAAGAGAGTGCGTGGTAAATACTATATTAGTTTCATATTTGTCACAGTATTCTCTAAGGACTCTTACAAGGTTGACCTGAGCACTTGCATCAAGCGAAATATCAATTTCATCTATTACGATCAGCTTTTTACCTTGCTGAATTTGTTTGAAAAGATTAATAACAAAATATTCACCTGAGCTGAAGTAGTCCTCACGAATGTAGTACCTTTCAATCTCATCTTTCAGTATAAAATAGTAACTTACTCTCTTGATGTCTACCTGCTTTAAATTCTCAAATCTGCTATCACCATATACACTTTCTAGAAAAGAAATTAGATCGAGAGGTATTGAGTAATCACCTATTGCTATCTTTGCACGGAGAGCTTCATCAATATCAGATAAGCGACTAAAGTGATTAAAACGCTCTCCATGCGGGATTGGTAACTCTACACTTATTAGTGACTTAAGCTCTTCAGGAATTTCCTGTTTACTATCTATACTTTTTAGCAACTTATTGTAAGTAAAATCAATATTTTCGGCGAGGCAATCCACTGAGTATGAAATTTTACTATTTTCATTAAAAATATATGGTGCTGCAGTATCTTGGAACGTACTGTTAATCGAAAGGTTACGTATTGCACGAATTAAAGTAGTTTTTCCAACGCTATTTTTACCTGCAATACACAAAAGCTTGTTTTTTGATAAGTCGAATGAAATTTCTTGCTTGTTTATATGTTGTACATTGCTTACTAAAATTTTTATATTCAAGCTATTTCACCGACTTTCTTATGAACATATCAATCATTGTATTACCATACTTCCGGCGTAACTTAGATACGTATTGCTTATCCATCGAGTTAAAAGCTATCAACTTCCCAGATAATGTTCCTATCGCAAGCTCTCGAAGTGACTTTTCACCTAACTCCGCTTCAGTATTACAAAAGGTACTCTGAAAATAATTTTCAAATTTATTACTGTCTGTTAAGTAAAAATATAAGAGAGTTTCAATTTCTTTTTTGTCAACGCTAGGAATTGTAACAACCCCATTTGGTAAAACGTTAAAACCTAACATTTTAAAGTTATGACCTTTTTTATGTAGCTTAGTCTTCAATTTATTGATTGTAATTCCTGCGTTTATGTATTCACTTAACAGGTTACTCACAACTGACTCGATATCTTCTGAAAAATGGTCTGTTTTACTTGATATAATTAAATCATCAGAATATCTAGTATAAGTAAGGTGGTGCTCATTACAGTATTTATTGAGTTGATTATCAAACTCAAATAAACAAATATTACTCAGAATCGGCGAAGTTGAAAAGCCCGCTGGAATATGGTTATCAAAAACGACTAGCTCTATAATTTTATCTATGTATTTTTCTATATCTAAAACAGGAGTATTTGTCAGCTGATTAGATAGAGCTCTTCTTACATCACTTTCGTGGATATTACTATAGAAGTTTGACAAATCAGTCTGAAAGAAGAAGTTGTTGCCCGCATGTTTTTCAACTGCGTCTCTGATATTCACGCCTTTCCGATATGAAAACACAACATCAGTGTTGTAATCAGCAAACTCAAAGATTGTATTGTTTAAAAATCGATGTATTCGTTTTAATTTTGATGATGGGGCGTAAAGTGTCCTTCGTTTCAGATTAAACTTCTGAAACTCTGAGCCTACATCTAGCTGAATAAAGTCTTGAAAGGACATTTTCTCATGAAATGTTGAGATAAAAATTTCCCGCAGACTCCGCTTTTGGTTTTCATCAAACAAGTAAATGTTACTCCGCTTACGTACCAAAACATATTAAATAAACGTTAAGTATAACGGCTCAAATGTCAATGTATATATAAATATTGGGTGGTTATGTCTAAGAAGTCAGGGGTGTTAAAATGAGGCTTTTAATAAGCTCTAGATTAACTAGAGATAGTTACAAGTAAAGTTACAATCTTACACCCTATACTCAATCTTATCTTAGACGAGGAATAAGGTGTAAGGGTAACATAATTCATAGCTTGTAGTGACCTTGCATAATGACTGGAGATGCTCCTAGTCGCTAGGTATGTTGACAATTTATAACATGTAACTATAAAAATCAAGTTAAGCTCCATTAATAACTCAAGTCACTTTCTTCAATCAAACCTTTTAAAAAGTATATTTCAAAGAGCTAAAAATAGCCTACGCTTTAAAGGGATTATTTTACGAAATTACTTTCTCTCCCCACTCTTCCAATGCTTTCCTCCTAGCGTCCATGTACTCCTGCATATTATATACGCCCTGCACTCCTTGTAATTGGTGATTCAGTATTTTTTCAATCACTATTGGATCTGTTCCAATATCAGTATCACCTAAGCGAGTAGCGACTGTTCTTCTTAAATCGTGAGGCACAAATTTAGGTACTCCAAGTTCCTCTAGTTTACGACTAATAGAACGTGATAGTGAATGCCTATCAATAGGTTGTTCACCTGGGCCTGATTTATTAGTTGTTGTACTCGGAAATACATATTTAGAATTGAGGTAGCCAAATGCTGCACGTAATTCATCAAGCAAAATAACCATATTTTGGGTAATTGGTACTTTATGGGTTCTCTCGCCATCTTTATTTTGCTTTACGCGCTCGGCAGGGATTGTCCATATCATCTTATCAAAATCAAACTCTTGCCACTGTGCGCCTGTGACTTCTATTGGCCTACAACCAGTTAAAGTAATACACTTCAATGCGTATATAACTTGTTGGCTTATACCTAGTTTTGGTAGACGCTCAAATACTTGAATAACCTCTTCAAACTCAAGCGCTCTGGTTCGCGACTTTTCTAGGCCACCCACACTCTTCTTTTTAACTGTGCTTATTGGGTTACCTTGAATTAAATCTCGCTCTACACCAAAATTAAACATTTGCTTAAGGATAGATAGCGTTTTGTTCGCCTGCGTTTTAGCACCTCTATCTGTTATTGGATCAAGCACCTTTTCAAAAATTTCACGGCGGGTTATTTCTTTAAGTTTGTAATTGCTAATAAAGGGTAGAATGTCTTTTTCAAACATTCTAATTACTGGGTCTATACCTTTTCGATTAACTTTTATGTCTCTTTCAATAAACTCATTTGCTAGCACAACTATAGTGGGTGAGTTATCTTCAATGAACTGTTGTTTTAATGCATGCTGTTTTGTTGCGTATACGTCTTCACCTGAAGCAATTCTACCTTTAAGACTTTCAACTTCTTTTCTTACTTCTTTTAAATCGCACTCACCATAGTATCCGAGAAGGTAATTACGTTGCTTGCCTTTAACTCCACCAAAACGATAATTTAGATAAAGTGCAATTTTACGTTTTTTATCACTTTGCGCTTTACCTACACGGGCATGAAAACCACTTAACTTTGTGTCATTTATTCGTTTAATAGGTTCAGGGACTGAGCTTAGTAAGGAATCGGTTAATAGCATTTTCACGATCGACATATGTAGCACCAAAAGAATAAAAATAAACTATATGCAGCATATATGTAGCATCACCCGTATTCAACTACTTAATTCTACTTATAGCTAATCCCAACTAATTATTTTAATTTATTATATATATAACAAAACGTTAAAAACACATTCGGTTCTACTTACAGCTACTTATTTCTACTTAAACCTAACATTAATTTTTATGAGGTGGCAGGGGTCGAGAGTTCGAATCTCTCCATACCGACCATTTAACTGCCAAACCCTATAAAAATCAATCTCCGCTCAGGTTTTAAATAAATCATCCAAAATACGTTGTTATTTGCGCTTTACACACCACTGTATTTTCAAGCTTCGCGAGCATTCTTACTCTTGCACCATTCACTAAACATAAATTGGGTGCGATATGTCCGATATCAGCATCGATGATCACTGGGAATAAACATTCGCCGAGCGCTAGCGTAAGTGCTTGGTAGTAATCTATAGTTTGCTCAGGGGCGCTGATCACCCCACTTCTTCCGATAATCAACCCATTAATATCGCTAAAAACATTATTCAATTTAAGTGCTATTAAAAACCGTGCTAATGCACTGGGGTGAAGTTCAGCATTTTCTAAATATAAAACCAGTCCATGCGATGCATATTGCTTTTTAAATTCATCCAAGGCTAAAAATGGTGACGCAAGTAATAAACCGAGCGTATCTAAACACCCGCCAAATAACCGCCCGGATAGTTCCACTTCGCGATTATCTTTGACATTTAAGCAGCGCCATTGGCTCGGTTGCGTGAGTGAAAATAGTGCGTCGGGTGTCTGGGCATAATTAATCGCATCACTTTGATAAAATGGTGCCGGTGTTTGTGTAAACTCACCGCCTGCGGCTAATTCAAGCGTTTTAAATACTTGTAAGCAATGAGTATCTTCCTCGCTTGGGTGCAATTGCATTAGGTTAGTACAATGTAATGTGGTCCATCCACATTTGGCCGTTAAAGTACAAGCGAGTGTACTAATGTCAGAAAATCCAACGAGCCATTTAGGCCGCGCTTTTTTAATTGCATTAAAATCCAGATATGGCAGTACTTCCATGGCAAGCTCACCACCCCACGGCGGCATAATTGCGGCAATGCTGTCATCAAGTAAGAACGCCATTAGCTCATCAGCGCGTTGTTTTGCTGGGCTACTTTGTTGTCTTAAGCATTTACCTTCGACTACTTGGTAGCCACGGCGTGTTAAGCCAGAAAGTACGCGTTCCAAACGTGGGTGAAAGATGCTCTCAACACCGGATGAAAATGCGCAAATGGCAATTTTATCGCCGTTTTTTAATGCGTCAGGAAAAGTAATAGCTGTCATCAACATCTGCAAATTATCAATATGTTAGCTTAACGTACCCAATTTATTAAGAAATGTCGAGATTGTTTATGGCATAAAAAAACCGATGCAAGCATCGGTTTTTAAAAACGTGAAAATGAGTAAAGTAATTAAATGTACTCAACCTCAATGATTTCGTATTCCACGTCGCCTTTCGGGGTTTTAATGATCACAGCATCATCTGCTTGTTTACCAATTAAACCACGGGCAATCGGTGAATTAACCGAAATACGGTTATCTTTAATACTTGCTTCATCATCACCAACAATTTGGTATTTAACTTCAGCATCAGTCTCAACATTAACGATTGTTACTGTGGTACCAAAAATAACTTTACCCGTATTTGGTAGTTTAGTCACATCAATGATTTGTACATTTGAAAGCTTAGCTTCAATTTCTTGAATACGGCCTTCGCAAAAACCCTGTTGCTCACGCGCTGCGTGATATTCAGCGTTTTCTTTTAAGTCACCATGTTCACGTGCAACTGCAATATCAGATACAATTTTTGGACGGGTAACTGTTTTTAATTCGTTAAGTTCTTTGCGCATTAAATCTGCGCCACGAACTGTCATCGGAATTGTTTGCATACTTTTCTCACTTAATCCCAAGGCCGATAAACGGCCTTGGCACATTTCCTTAGTTCAATCGCAGGTGTAGTTCTTGAACTGACGTCACTTTGCTGCGGTCGTCTGCTTGGTTAGCAGTACAGTTAGCAAATGCCGCATTCAAGGTCGTTGTATAGTTAGTTTTGTGTTGCAATGCACCACGACGTAACACCTTCGAATCTTCGATCGCTTGGCGACCTTCGGTAGTATTAACGATATAGCTATACTCGCCATTTTTGATTCTATCAAGAATGTGCGGGCGACCTTCAAATACTTTGTTTACACGACGTACTGCAATACCAGCATCTTCAAGTGCAGCGGCTGTGCCACCTGTTGCATCTAGTTCAAAACCTAGGTCTGTCATGGTTTTAGCTAGTTCAACAATACGTGGCTTATCGCTATTACGCACAGATAGTAACGCGCGGCCACCGCGTGGTAAAGTGTTGCTTGCACCTAATTGTGCTTTTGCAAAGGCTTCGGCGAATGTATCACCGACACCCATTACTTCACCAGTAGAGCGCATTTCAGGGCCACGGATAGGATCCACACCTTGGAACTTAGCAAATGGCAATACCACTTCTTTTACGCTGTAGTAAGGTGGTATCACTTCTTTAGTAATGCCTTGGCTTGCTAAAGATTGACCCGCCATACAACGTGCCGCTACTTTTGCAAGTGCCACACCGGTCGCTTTTGATACGAACGGTACCGTACGCGCTGCACGTGGGTTTACTTCGATTAAGTACACTTTGCCATCTTTAACAGCAAACTGTGTATTCATCAAACCAACCACGCCAAGCTCCAGTGCCATGTCAGTTACTTGCTTGCGCATTACGTCTTGCACTTCTTGTGATAACGAATGGGCTGGTAATGAACAGGCTGAGTCACCTGAGTGAACACCCGCTTGTTCAATGTGTTCCATGATGCCGCCGATGATCACTTGCTCGCCGTCGCAAATTGCGTCAACGTCAACTTCAATCGCGTTATCTAAGAAACGGTCAAGTAGTACTGGTGCTTCATTTGATGCAGATACGGCTTCGGTCATGTAACGACGTAAGTCTTGCTCGTCATACACGATTTCCATTGCGCGACCACCTAGTACATACGAAGGACGTACAACCAGTGGGAAACCAATTTCAGCTGATTTTAAAATCGCTTCTTCAGTTGAAGTAACAGTAGCATTTTCAGGCTGAAGCAGGTTTAAACGCTCAACAAGTTGTTGGAAACGCTCACGGTCTTCTGCACGGTCAATCGCATCTGGTGAAGTACCAATTACTGGCACGCCGTTAGCTTCAAGTTCACGGGCAAGTTTAAGTGGTGTTTGACCACCGTATTGCACGATTACACCAACAGGCTTTTCTACACGTACGATTTCAAGTACGTCTTCTAGGGTAATTGGTTCAAAGTATAAACGGTCTGACGTATCGTAGTCGGTAGAAACCGTTTCAGGGTTACAGTTAACCATGATAGTTTCGTAGCCGTCTTCACGTAGTGCAAGGGCTGCGTGAACACAACAGTAATCAAATTCAATACCTTGGCCGATACGGTTAGGACCGCCACCAATAACCATGATTTTATCACGATCAGATGGATTAGCTTCACACTCTTCATCGTACGTTGAGTACATGTATGCAGTATCAGAGCTAAACTCTGCAGCGCACGTATCAACGCGCTTGTATACTGGCACGATGTTTAATAAATGACGCTTTTTACGAATTTCAGCTTCAGACACACCGGCAATTTCAGCGATACGAGGGTCAGCAAAACCTTTACGTTTTAACTTACGAAGGAAATCAGCGCTTAAGCCAGCCATGCCCACTTCGGCAATTTTAGCTTCGTCTTTTAAGATGTCTTCAATCTGTACTAAGTACCAACGGTCAACTTTCGTTAACTGAAACACTTCTTCAACGCTCATGCCGTGACGCATTGCATCAGCAATGTACCAAATACGCTCAGCGCCTGGCTCACGTAATTCACGGATGATTTTTTCTTTCGCTTTCGGGTCGTCAAGTGCCACGATTGGGTTGAAACCCGTTGCGCCAACTTCCAGACCACGTAATGCTTTTTGTAACGACTCTTGTTGGTTACGACCAATCGCCATTACTTCGCCTACAGATTTCATTTGCGTGGTTAAACGGTCGTTTGCACCAGCAAATTTTTCAAAGTTAAAGCGAGGAATTTTTGTTACTACATAGTCGATTGATGGCTCGAACGACGCAGGTGTTTTACCACCGGTGATGTCGTTTTGTAGTTCATCAAGTGTGTAGCCTACCGCTAGCTTAGCCGCGATTTTAGCAATCGGGAAACCGGTTGCTTTTGAAGCAAGTGCTGATGAACGTGATACACGTGGGTTCATCTCGATAATAACCATACGGCCGTCATCAGGATTAACACCAAACTGTACGTTTGAGCCACCTGTTTCAACACCAATTTCACGCAGTACTGCCATAGAGGCATTACGCATTAATTGGTATTCTTTGTCAGTTAATGTTTGCGCAGGAGCAACGGTGATTGAATCGCCAGTATGAACACCCATTGGGTCAAAGTTTTCAATTGCACAAACGATAATGCAGTTGTCGTTTTTGTCACGCACAACTTCCATTTCGTACTCTTTCCAACCGATCAATGATTCATCAATCAATAGCTCGCTGGTTGGAGAAAGGTCTAAACCGCGTTCACAAATTTCTTCAAACTCTTCTAAGTTATACGCCACACCGCCGCCGGTGCCGCCCATAGTGAAAGAAGGTCGAATAATACACGGTAAACCAATGCGTTTGATGATGTCTTTTGCTTCATCCATTGAATGGGCAATTTCAGCACGCGGGCATTCTAAACCGATATTTCTCATTGCGATATCGAAACGTTCGCGGTTTTCTGCTTTATCGATTGCATCAGCTGTTGCGCCAATTAGCTCAACACCATGCTTTGCCAATACACCGTGCTTGTCTAGTTCTAGCGCACAGTTCAATGCGGTTTGACCACCCATTGTAGGTAGTACTGCATCTGGCTTTTCTTTTTCAATGATTTTTTCTACCACTTCCCAATGAATTGGCTCGATGTAGGTCGCATCAGCCATATCAGGATCGGTCATAATTGTTGCAGGGTTTGAGTTAACTAAAATAACTCGATAGCCTTCTTCTCTAAGTGCTTTACACGCTTGAGCACCAGAGTAGTCAAATTCACAGGCTTGGCCGATTACAATCGGGCCTGCGCCTAGGATAAGAATGCTTTTTATGTCGGTACGTTTTGGCATTGTTACTCCGGTTTAATTAGTTGTTACGCGCTTGCATCAAATCGATGAAGTGGTCAAATAATGGGGCTGCATCGTGTGGACCTGGGCTTGCTTCAGGGTGACCTTGGAAGCTAAAAGCAGGTTTGTCGGTGCGGTGAATACCTTGCAACGTTCCGTCAAATAACGATTTATGCGTAGCACGAAGGTTATCTGGTAACGTTGTTTCATCGGCAGCAAAACCATGGTTTTGCGCAGTGATCATTACTACGTTACGGTCTAAATCTTTCACTGGGTGGTTACCACCGTGATGACCAAACTTCATTTTCACTGTTTTTGCACCCGAGGCAAGGGCTAACAATTGGTGACCTAAACAGATACCAAAAATAGGAATTTCAGTTTCTAAAAAGGCTTTAATTGCTTCAATGGCGTAAGTACACGGTTCTGGATCGCCCGGGCCATTCGATAAGAAGATACCATCTGGGTTAAGTGCTAACACGTCAGCTGCCGAGGTTTGTGCAGGTACAACGGTTAATTTACAACCACGGTCTACAAGCATACGTAGAATATTACGCTTCACACCGAAATCATAAGCAACAACGTGAAACTTTTCATCGGCTGCGTTTAGAGTTTTGAACCCTGCGCCTAATGTCCAGCTTGATTCACGCCACTCGAAATTTTCCTTGGTTGATACTACTTTCGCTAAATCCATACCTTTTAAGCCTGGGAAGGCTTGCGCAGCTGCGAGCGCTTGGTTTTCATCTAATTCGTCACCTGCAATAATACAACCGTTTTGAGCGCCTTTATCGCGCAAAATACGGGTAAGCTTACGGGTGTCGATGTCTGCAATACCTAAGATATTACGTTCTTTTAAGTAATCATCTAACGATTGCTCGTTACGGAAATTACTTGCTAGCAGTGGCAAATCACGGATCACTAGGCCTTTAGCCCAAATGTGACTCGCTTCTTCGTCTTCGCTGTTAGTACCCGTATTACCTATGTGTGGGTACGTCAAAGTTACGATTTGTTCCGCGTATGAAGGGTCAGTCAGAATTTCCTGATAACCAGTCATTGATGTATTGAATACTACTTCACCGACAGACATGCCGTCAGCGCCGATTGCAGTACCGCGAAACACTGTGCCGTCTTCTAGAACTAACAGAGCGGATTTAGTCAAGTTAACCTCCTAACAGTAAAAAACGGGAGTAAAGTCATTTGCTTTACTACCCGTTTATAGCGATTGGAAACACGCAATTATGAATTTTTGGCAAATTAGCGCTATTTTATAGTAATTTGCCTTTTAGGTCTAACCCTATTTCAATAATCAGTAAAAATAAGCCCTATAAGCCAAAAAAGCCACCAAACACCCAAAAAAGTAACTAAACTACTTCAAGTCGAGGACATCTTGCATGTCATAAAGTCCTGCAGGCTTATTTTTCAACCAGCCCGCAGCTCTTACTGCGCCTAATGCAAAGGTCATTCGAGAACTTGCTTTATGAGTTAATTCAAGCCTTTCGCCAGAAGTTGCGAAATATGCGGTATGTTCACCAACTATATCTCCGCCTCGGAGCACCGAATAACCAATTTCATTTTGCGATTTTTCTGTTTCTACTCGGCTGCGATCAAATACCGCAACCTCATCATGCACCCACCCTTTTGCATCGGCAATTGCCTCACCAATGGCAAGTGCAGTGCCTGATGGCGCATCTATTTTATGGCGATGATGCGCTTCAAAAATTTCGATATCTAAATCATCACCAAATTTAGTGGCGGCGGTTTGCACTAAATTCAACAGTAAATTTACGCCTACGCTGTAATTTCGCGCAAACACAATTGGAATCTGCTTGGCAGCCGTTTGTAACGCCAGCATATCGTCGTCATTTAAACCGGTGGTGCCAATCACCATCGGGATATTTTGTGCAACAGCTGTTTTTAAATGCTCACGCATACCCGCTGGGAGCGTAAAATCAATCAGTACGTCGGTATTGTCAACGTTGCGTTCATCACTAAAATTAATTGTCGCAGGTGCTGCGCTATTTAATTGATTAACGGCAATATTTAATAAGGGAGAACTGCTGCGTACATAGGCTGCACTAAGCTCGGTATGATTATTTTTGTGAGCGGCTTCAATTAATGCCAAGCCCATTCTTCCGTTTGCGCCAAATACGCCTATTCGATTCATATTAATAACCTATGCATTTTTTGAGTTGGCTAGATTTTATCTAAAACTCGTGTAATAGTCAGGTAAGCCTTTTAAAAAATAATAATAACAGATACCCATAGACTTTAGCCATCTATACATTTAAACTTCTTTCTTTGCGCCGATTTGGTCTTTGGCTTGCGGGCGCTGTTGAGGTACTTATCATTGTGGTAGGTATGACAACTAAATTCAGCTAAAAGAGGGATGTTTTGGCTGTGTTAGTTGTGCAAGAAGTTATCTAACGAGGAATATGATGCAGCCATCATTTAATAAAACAACAGCAAAACTATCTTTGCTCCCCCTATTAACCTTTGTGGCCTTATTTTTAGGCGCGGGTTTATACCTGCAATCACAAGGGGTCGATTACGCTTTTTATCAGCTCCCTGCCCCTGTTGCTATTTTACCGGCGATTATGCTGGCGTTTATGTTAAATAAAAACACCATTAACCACAGTGTAGAAACCTTTATAAAAGGTGCCGGTCACAACAACATCATTACTATGTGCTTAATTTATTTACTTGCTGGGGCATTTTCTGCCGTCGCAGGTGCAACAGGCGGCGTGGATGCGGTTGTTAACGCCGGTTTATCACTTATTCCACCAGCATTACTTTTACCGGGCTTATTTTTAATTGCAGCGGTAGTATCTACGGCCATGGGTACTTCAATGGGTACTATCGGGGCGATTGGCCCGATTGCGTATGCGGTCTCTATTAAAACCGGTATTGATCCAGCATTAATGGCCGGTACGATTGTGTCAGGTGCGATGTTTGGCGATAACTTATCAATTATTTCTGATACCACCATTGCTGCAACGCGTACCCAAGGCTGTGAGATGAAAGATAAATTCCGTGAGAATTTAAAAATCGCATTGCCAGCAGCTATCCTCACTATTGGTTTATTATTCTTTTTAACTCCTGCGGCTCAAGCAGTAGAAACTAAAGATTACGATATTCTATTAGTACTACCTTATGCATTTATTTTAGTACTAGCGGTGATGGGCTTTAATGTATTTGTGGTGCTGTTCAGCGGTATTATATTTGCGGCACTGATGGGCTTTACTGGCAGTTATGAAGGTGCCAGCTTTGTAAAAGACATTTATAAGGGCTTTACTGATATGCAAGAAATATTCTTGCTGTCGATGTTTATTGGTGGCTTATCAGAGTTTATTCGTATTAACGGTGGCCTTGATTATATCGCGCAAAAGATTCAAGCCATTACTAAAGTCATTGCAAAATGGCACCGGAAAGTGGCAGATCAACTTGGTATTGCCGCGTTAGTTATGACCAGCAACGTATGTATAGCGAATAATACCGTGTCGATTATTGTTGCCGGTCCTATCGCCAAAAAACTTGCCGATGATGGTGAGATCAGCGGTAAGCGTTCAGCAAGCTTACTGGATATTTTCGCCTGTGTTACGCAAGGATCTCTCCCTTATGGTGCACAAGCGTTACTACTTGGCGCAACATTTAAAATTAGCCCGTGGCAAGTATCAACCTCATCTTACTACTGCTTTATATTGGCATTTACTGCTATAGCTGTAATTTGCCTACGCCGAAATAAGGCATAAATACTTAAGCAGATGCGCTCACGTTTGGGCGTATCTGCTATACTTTGCACTTTACTCCCCATTAAACATATAGTTATGAATATAAAATCAACATTATCTTTATTCGCCCTTTGTGCAGTTAGTACATCTAGCTTTGCTGCAAATTGGAGCACAACGCAACTACATTTAAACTACGGCGATTTTAAAAACCCATTTACTGAACAAGAAGCAGGTACATCAATCGCTTCACTGCAACACGCCTCTGGCTATGACTATGGTGATAACTTTTTCTTCATAGATTACATTAATGATAATGTTGATGATGGCTATCAAGACCGTGACTTTTATGGCGAATGGTATTCAACTTTTAGCCTTTCTAAAATAACCGGTAATGACTTTTCGTTTGGCGCTATTGCTGACGTTGGATTAACAGCGGGCTTTAACGCCGCAGGTGATGCTAAGGTATTGAAGTATTTACCCGGTGTTAAAGTAAATTGGCAAGCGCCAGGATTTAGTTTTTTATCAACCCTAGTTACGGCCTATATAGATGATAACGAGGGTGTTGCGCGTGGCGGCGCGCCTATTGAAACTAACAGCTGGATGCTAGATGTTGCATGGGGTTACCCGTTTTCGATTGGTTCACAAAAATTTAATATAACTGGCCATGTTGAATATATTGCTGAGCGCGAAAATGAATTTGGTGAAGATGTTAAGGCGTGGATCTTAGCGCAGCCTATCATTACTTGGGACTTGGGTAATGCCATCAGCATGAAAGAAAACACCTTACTACTTGGCCTTGAGTGGCAATATTGGCACAACAAGCTAGGGACCGATACCACTGAGTCGGTACCGCAATTTCATGTTGAGTGGACGTTTTAGCGAGTTAGCGAGTTAGCGATAATAATAAAGCGCGATATTAATTGTATTGCGCTTTTTTTACTTACCATGAACACAGATCACGTTAGCTTTATTTCATAAACACCTAAACGCTGCTGTTGCTGATTAGCAAGGAAGATTGATGTCTCTTTTTGATAATATTTAAATTGTGCGCCTGCGCGTTGCACAACCTTTATACTCGCTAAGTTTTCCTCTAAACAACAAAACTCAATCACTTTTGCATGACTATTATTTTTTATATAAGGCACTATTTTAGTAAGCACTTGATTCATGGCTCTTTGCCCGCGTGCAAAATCAGCTAACCAATAACCGCATTCAGCACCCTTACTGTCAGGATCAATGTGTTTAATACCAAATACACCGCTTAAGCGATCCTCTATATATACCGCAAACCACTGAGAACCTGCTTTACCGCTGTGTAGTCGTTCATATATATAACGTTTAGTTGAATTAACATCTATTACGTCATCCACCCAAGGTAAAAATTGACTCAGATTTTCCCGACTATCGGCGATAACTTGGTAAAGTTCAACTGCGTGACTAATATCTAATGGCTTTAAAGTTATTGAATCTGAAATCACCAGTTCCATTTAGTCAGCCTCAACTACTTTTGCTAAACGCATATGTAGCAGCGGAAACGGCTTTCCTTGACCATCTAATTCAGAGCGCCCTATTTGCTCAAACCCTCTACTTAAATAAAAACCATGGGCTTTAGGGTTTTGCTCGTTAACATCAACATGAGTTGCCGCTAAATTATCAATCGCGTAATTAATTAAGAACGTGCCAACCCCCTTCGCAAAGAAAGTCGGCTCAACAAACAGCATTTCAATATTGCCGCCAGCAACGCCAATAAACCCAATTATTTTTCCACTGTTGTCTTTACAACAAAAAAGACTAACAGCATCAAAATAATGTGTCAAAATCAATGGTTTCAGTTCATCTATGTGTTGTTGGGTTAAAAAGTCATGGGTATGAGAAACGCAAGCTTCCCAGATCTCAATTAAAGAGGCGTAATCTTTTTGCTCGGCGGATTTAATAAGCATTGTTAGTTCCTTTGAATATTAAAATAACCATCATCAGTTTTGCAAAAATATTGTAGCGGAGTTGGGCAACAGCTCCGAGGCTAAATCAACAAAAAGCAGCGTAACCGCTGCTTTTATAGTACTTACATTTTAGTCTCTAACTTTGCGTTAAATAAAACGCTTAATAATAAAATCAACTTTGACACGCTTAGCTTGCCCCAGCAGTTTTTTAACCGCTGGCGGGTAATCGTCCATGGTTTCTAAATCTTCGGCACCGTTTAAACGACGACAGTGTTGTAATATCTCGGCTCTTTCATTGTCGATTGCTGGCATGAGACTTTGCTCAGGATCTTCTAATAAAATGCCATTTTCGATATCTAATCCCCAGGCACGAGGATTTAAATTATGACCACTCAATAAATGATATTTACGATCAGCACAAATACCTTTCAAATGAAATGAGTTACTTTCATGCTGCCACAAATACACATTTAAATTACCGTTAATAATATGGCGCTTTTGCGATTTTAAAAATTTATGCAAAATCGTTTCATACAAGTATGGCAAAGCACCTATTTTACTAAATGGTTCACTTGGTGGCAGGTAAAAATCATTCGCCGTTTTATCGCCTACTACGATTGTTACTTGCTTGCCCTGTTTTAGTAAGCGGCGCAAGGAACGCATTAACGGTGCAGGAAAATTAAAGTATGGGGTATACAGCACTAACTCTTGCTCGGTGGCATCAAATAAGGATTTGATCACACGATTAAGCTCGTTATTACGTCGTCCCAGTCCTAAAAATAGTCGCACGCCAAGTGCTTGCTCATTTTGCTCCACATTGTGAGCGTAGTTAGCTTGCTTTAATGAACGCATCAATTGTTTTTGTGCGATTTTAATATCATTAAACTTTGTTAAAGGCCGCACATCAATACGTGGAACGGCTTCAGAACTCAACAATTCATGTTCAATAAAGTCAATCACAGAATCACATAGTGAGGCCTGCTCGACTAAAAAATAGCGATCTAACCGGTAGCGCTCTTGATACTGCAAATACACATTATTTAAACTCGCACCGCTGTAAAGCAGCGTATCATCAATTACAAAACCTTTTAAATGCAGCACCCCAAAAAGTTCTTTTGCTTTTACTGGTACGCCAAAAATTTGTACATTTGATTGATATTTTTCTTGATATTCACAATATAAACTGGCGTTACCATCTGACTTTGCCGCACCAATTAAACCGCGTTGGGCACGATGAAAGTCAACCAACACTTTTACATCTAATGCGGGGTTTGCTAATGAAGCCTGATGTAACGCTGCTAACACTTCACGCCCTGCTTCATCATCTTGCAGATAAAGTGTGGTAATATAAATACGTGTTTTTGCCTGCGCAATCAGTGCTAGTAAATGCGTGCGATATTCTTGTGCATTGGTTAAGACGTTAACGTCTTTTGAAGTCAACCCGTACGCGGGTTTTTCCTGCCAAAATAACATAATTGCCTATTCACTTAGGTCACCCTTAATCAGGGTCACAAATCAAAATTAGTTAAAACATATCAAAAAAACACAGCTTGGTCATGAATTAACGTCGCATGCTGAGTTAATACTGAATTAATAGCTCAGATATCATACAAATCGTACACTTATCATGATTCTAGTACACAATATTTGACAGCTTTGTGATTTAGAAAAAAAAATAATCGCCGCTTTTATTTACTTCCCTCTTGTTTCTCTTAAAATCGAGCGCATTAATACGCTATTAAACGTTTAGGATATAAAAACATGAGTGAAGTAAAACATTGTAAGTTGCTAATTTTAGGATCTGGACCTGCGGGTTACACTGCAGCAGTTTACGCAGCACGCGCAAATTTAAACCCGGTATTGATCACCGGTATGCAACAAGGCGGTCAACTTACAACAACGACTGAAGTTGAAAACTGGCCGGGCGATGCTCACGGTTTAACAGGTCCTGCATTAATGGATCGTATGAAAGAGCATGCCGAGCGTTTTGAAACTGAAATTGTCTTTGATCACATTCACACTGTTGATGTAACTAAGCGCCCTTTCACGCTAACTGGCGACCAAGGTACTTACACGTGTGATGCGCTGATCATTGCAACGGGTGCATCTGCTAAGTACTTGGGCCTAGAGTCTGAAACTAACTTCCAAGGCCGTGGTGTGTCTGCCTGTGCAACCTGTGATGGTTTTTTCTATAAAGGTCAAAAAGTTGCGGTTGTTGGTGGTGGTAATACTGCGGTTGAAGAAGCGCTTTATTTATCGAACATTGCTGATGAAGTACATGTAATTCACCGTCGTGATAGCTTCCGCAGTGAAAAAATCTTAGCCGATCGCCTCGCTGAAAAAGCAGCAAACGGTAACGTAGTCATGCATTATAACCGTACGCTTGATGAAGTACTGGGCGACCAAATGGGTGTTACCGGTGTTCGTATCAAGGATGCAAACTCAGAAGCCACTGAAGAAATTGATTTAGCGGGCGTATTTATTGCAATTGGTCATAAACCAAATACTGATATGTTTGTTGGCCAACTTGAAATGAAAGACGGCTACTTAGTGGTTGAGTCAGGCCTAAACGGCAATGCAACACAAACAAGTGTACCAGGTGTTTTTGCAGCAGGTGATGTGTCTGATCATATCTACCGTCAAGCAATCACTTCTGCTGGTACTGGCTGTATGGCAGCACTTGATGCTGAGCGTTTCTTAGATAACCTATAAGTTTACATAACATATAGTAAGGGCTGAATTTTCAGCCCTTTTTTTGTGGCCAAAAATTATAAAGGCTCATCCAACACCGAAAAGTACTCATTGCAGTCGCATCAACATTCACCACACTTATACTCGGAATCAATCATATTTATACAATTAATGGCTTAGGTGCGATAGGATCTAAGTTCGAGCAATGAATATCGTCAAAGTATAGTAAGTAAAACTAGCTATAATTATAGTTAGGCAGAAAAGCTTTATTCATTTAGGCATTACTAGAGACTGTAAAATCAGTTAAAATGCTTAACTTCATATCAAGTAAAATACCGAGAGTTTTCTATGAGTTTGTATACAAAATATATGGAAGAAATCCAAACCCGTAAAACGGAGCTTGGATTAAACCCACAACCAATCGATAGCGCTGAACTAGTATCAGAAATCATTAATCAAATTAAAGATACTAATAACGAGCACCGTAAAGATTCACTGCATTTCTTTATTTTTAATACATTACCAGGAACAACCAGTGCTGCGGGCGTTAAAGCACAGTTTCTAAAAGAAATTATTTTGGGTGAAGAGCAAGTTGCAGAGATCACTCCAGAATTCGCATTTGAACTGCTTTCACACATGAAAGGCGGCCCGTCAATTGAAATGCTAATTGATTTAGTATTTGCTGATGACGCAACAATCGCAGCACAAGCGGCTGAAGTACTTAAGACTCAAGTATTCTTATACGATGCAGATATGGCTCGCATAAAAGCGGCATACGAAGCAGGCAATGCAATTGCTAAAGAATTACTAGAGAGCTTCGCACAAGCTGAATTCTTCACAAAATTACCTGACATCGAAGAAAAAATCGATGTAGTAACCTATATCGCCGGTGAAGGCGACATCTCAACTGATTTACTGTCTCCAGGTAACCAAGCCCATTCACGTGCTGACCGTGAACTACACGGTAAATGCATGATCACTGAAGAAGCACAGCAAGAAATTGTTGCGCTTCAAAAGAAACACCCTAACGCTAAAGTAATGCTTATTGCTGAAAAAGGCACGATGGGCGTTGGTTCATCTCGTATGTCTGGTGTGAATAACGTAGCACTTTGGGCGGGTAAACAAGCAAGCCCATACGTTCCTTTCATCAACATTGCACCTGTTGTTGCAGGTACTAATGGTATTGCGCCAATCTTTTTAACAACGGTTGATGTAACTGGCGGTATTGGTCTTGACCTTAAAAACTGGGTTAAAAAAGTAGACGCAAACGGCAATACAGTGACTGATGAAAATGGTGATGCAGTGCTTGAAGAAGCGTACTCTGTTGCTACTGGTACTGTGTTAACAATCAATACTAAAGAGAAAAAGCTTTATAACGGTGATAAAGAACTGGTTGATATTTCATCAGCATTCACACCGCAAAAAGTTGAATTCATGAGAGCCGGTGGTTCTTACGCCGTTGTATTCGGTAAAAAACTACAAACGTTTGCTGCTGAAACGCTGGGCATTGAAACTCCACTTGTGTATGCACCTTCAAAAGAAATTTCACATGAAGGCCAAGGCTTAACAGCGGTTGAAAAAATCTTTAACCGTAATGCAGTAGGTGTACTATCAGATACGCCACTTCACGCAGGCTCAAATGTTCGCGTTAAAGTGAACATCGTTGGTTCGCAAGATACAACCGGTCCAATGACGGCACAAGAATTAGAAGCCATGGCTGCTTCAACGATTTCACCACTTGTTGATGGTGCATATCAGTCTGGTTGTCACACTGCATCTGTATGGGATAGTAAAGCGCAAGCAAACATTCCTAAACTAATGGCGTTCATGAATAAGTTTGGTTTGATCACTGCACGTGACCCGAAAGGCGTTTATCATGCAATGACCGACGTTATTCACAAAGTATTGAACGACATTACTATTGATGACCGCGCAATCATCATCGGTGGTGACTCGCATACACGTATGTCTAAAGGTGTTGCCTTTGGTGCCGACTCAGGTACGGTTGCTGTTGCACTTGCAACCGGTGAATCAGCGATGCCAATTCCTGATTCAGTTAAAGTGACGTTTAAAGGCAAAATGGCTAAGCACATGGATTTCCGCGACGTTGTACATGCAACGCAAGCGCAAATGCTTAAGCAATTTGGTGGCGAAAACGTGTTCCAAGGTCGTATCATTGAAGTACACATTGGTACCCTAATGGCTGACCAAGCGTTTACCTTCACTGACTGGACTGCAGAGATGAAAGCAAAAGCATCAATCTGTATTTCAAATGATGAAACGTTAATTAAGTCAATTGAACTTGCTAAGTCACGTATCCAAATCATGATCAACAAAGGGATGGATAACGAGGCGCAAACGCTACAAGGTCTAATCGACTTAGCTGATAAGCGTATTGCAGGTATTCAATCTGGTGAAGAGCCAGCACTTTCTCCAGACGACAACGCTAAATACCACGCAGAAGTTGTGGTTGATTTAGACCAAATCGTTGAGCCAATGATTGCCGATCCAGACGTAAATAACGATGATGTTTCTAAGCGTTATACTCACGATGTGATCCGCCCTGTTTCTTTTTACAACGACAAGCCTGTTGATTTAGCTTTTGTTGGTTCGTGTATGGTTCACAAAGGCGATATGAAAATTATTGCTCACATGCTACGTAACCTTGAGAAGAAAAACGGTTCTATCTCATTCAAAGCGCCATTAGTCGTTGCGCCACCAACATATAACATTGTTGATGAGCTTAAAGCGGAAGGCGATTGGGATATCCTTGCTAAATACGCAGGGTTTGAATTTGACGATGCAAAACCAAAAACGGCTGCACGTACTAAGTATGAAAATATCTTATACCTAGAACGCCCTGGTTGTAACCTATGTATGGGTAACCAAGAAAAAGCTGAACCTGGTGACACTGTTATCGCAACATCAACACGTCTGTTCCAAGGCCGTGTAGTAGCCGATACATCTGAGAAAAAAGGTGAGTCACTACTGGGGTCAACGCCAGTTGTAGTTCTTTCTTCTGTTCTGGGTCGTTTCCCGACTATCGAAGAGTATAAGTCTGCAGTTGAAGGTATTGACCTTACATCGTTTGTACCTGTTGAAGAAGCGATGACAACTAAGTTCAACGCAGGTCAAGCAGTACCCGTAAAAGTGGTTAGCTAATTCGATTAGTTAATGGTTCAATTAAGCGCGTTTTTTAACGCGCTTTTTTATGCCTACAATTTGCCTATCAGAAGTAAGCCCTGTACGAGGCTATGGATAACACAATAATTTGTGGTTTGTGAATTTAAAGCAACAGGTTACACTTTATCTTGATCATTCAGTTATTCAATCGGTGTTATGACTAAACAACTTTATCAACTCGCTAAAAGCCACTTTGCTTTTCCTGATCCCACCCATGCATTAGATGATCCAGATGGTTTACTTGCCATTGGTGGATGCTTATCTGTAACGCGATTAAAAAATGCCTATCGCTACGGTATTTTTCCATGGTTTAGTGAATACGAGCCAATTATGTGGTGGTCGCCAAGTATGCGCGGCATCATTGAACTCGATGAATTTCATATTAGCCGAAGCTTACGCAAGCATCTGAAAAAAAATCCGGTTAAAGTGACTATTAATACCGAATTTACTCAGGTGATTGAAGCCTGTCGCCAACAACGCTTAGAAACCGATGGCACCTGGATCACAAAAAAAATGCTCAACGCTTATAAAGATGCACATAAAGCAGGCTTAGCGCATAGTTTAGAAATCTGGTCAGACGACAAACTTGTTGGTGGCTTGTACGGTATTATGCAGCATGGCGTATTTTGCGGCGAATCAATGTTCCATCATCAAGCTAATTGTTCAAAATTAGCCATGTGGGCATTGGTCAATTGGTTGAAACGTCACCATGCGCATTTTATTGACTGTCAGCTTGAGAATCCTTATTTAGTCACTTTAGGTGAAAAAGTGCTACCGCGCTCAGAATTTTTAACTAAACTAAAACAAGCAGAAGAGTTTATTATTCCAACAACAATGTGGCAACCTCAGGAGCTTATCGCTATTTATGACTGAACACTTACCTGCTCGTTTAGGTTTAAGCCAACAATTTGATTGTAGCTACCTAGCCGATCGCCAAGAGCAATTATTAGTCATTTTGGATCCAAGTTGTTATACCCCGGGCAAATTTGAGCAATTACTGGCCCTCGGTTTTCGTCGTAGTGGTGACCAAATTTACCGACCACACTGCCCTGTTTGCAGCGCATGTAAGTCTGTGCGTGTATTAGCTAAGGCATTTTTACCGACAAAATCACAAAAACGTAAACTTAATAAAGCAAAAAATGCCTTTAGTGTGAAATATTCAGACCAACAACGCCCTGAATACTTTCCGTTATACAGTAAATACATTACCGAGCGTCACCAAGACGGTTCTATGTACCCACCAGAACAAAGTCAGTTTAACAGCTTTATATTTTGTCACTGGTTACCAATTACTTTTATTGAATTATGGGACCAAGAGAAACTGGTTGCAGTTGCGGTAACTGATTGTATGCACAACGCTGTTTCTGCTATTTACACTTTTTTTGATCCTGATTATGAGCACTTCAGTATGGGCACAATTATGATTTTAGAGCAGCTCAAATTCGCCAAACAATACGATAAAGAATTTGTCTATTTAGGTTATCAAATTGATGAATGTGCAAAAATGCGTTACAAAACCCAATTTTTACCTGCCCAAAATAGGGTTGCAGACCAGTGGCTGGCTATTTAATTTACAAAAATGCCTACTGCGGCTTTACTTATTGGTGTATTTTCGGCAGAATCTGCATCGTTTAACTATTAAAGAGGTGTTACGCTAAACATGGCGAAAGAAGACGTAATCGAAATGCAAGGGACGGTCCTTGATACTTTACCAAATACAATGTTCCGAGTTGAGCTTGAAAATGGTCACGTAGTTGTGGCTCACATTTCAGGTAAAATGCGTAAAAACTATATCCGCATTTTAACCGGCGATAAAGTTACCGTAGAAATGACCCCATACGATTTATCAAAAGGTCGCATCGTATTCCGTGCTCGCTAAGTTAGTGCGTTAACGAAATATCAAGTTTTTAGCTAAGTTGTCTGAGTAACTTAGTTACTTTCTACATTAGCTTGAAGCGTTTATTAAATGTAATTGATAGCTAAACTAACAATTACATTTAATAAACAAAAAGCCCAGCAATTGCTGGGCTTTTTGTTTTCTATTTAACGCTGTAATTATGCAGGTGTTAAATTCGTTTCATAATCAAAACGCAATTTTTTATCTTTGATAGACACTTTCACTGTGCCACCGTCGATAAGTTGCCCAAATAAGATCTCGTTTGCCAGCGGCTTTTTCAATTGCTCTTGGATCACGCGGCCCATTGGACGTGCGCCCATAGCTTTATCGTAGCCTTTATCTGCCAACCATTCCCGCGCTTTATTAGTAAGCTCAAGATTAACTGACTTTTTATCCAGCTGCGCTTGTAACTCAACAATAAATTTATCAACAACCAGTAAAGTTACATCACGATCAAGGTGGTTAAACCAAATGATGTTATCTAGGCGGTTTCTAAATTCTGGCGAAAATACTTTATTGATTTCGCTCATCGCATCATGAGAATGATCTTGATCAGTAAAGCCTATTGATTTACGTACTGTTTCTTGTACGCCCGCATTGGTAGTCATCACCACCACAACGTTTCTAAAGTCAGCTTTACGGCCGTTATTATCTGTCAGCGTGCCATGATCCATCACTTGCAGTAAGATATTGTAAATATCTGAGTGAGCTTTCTCAATCTCATCCAGTAATACAACCGAATGTGGATTTTTAATCACAGCCTCAGTTAACAAACCACCTTGTTCAAAACCAACGTAGCCTGGAGGCGCACCAATTAAACGGCTTACCGCGTGGCGCTCAACATACTCAGACATATCAAAACGGATAAACTCAACACCCATACATTTTGCAAGCTGTTTAGTTACCTCCGTTTTACCTACACCCGTTGGTCCTGCAAACAAGAACGAACCGACTGGTTTATCTTCATTTGATAAGCCTGAACGTGATAAGCGAATGGCCGAGGTTAGTGCATCGATTGATTGATCTTGGCCAAATACCAACATCTTCAAGTTACGATCAAGATTTTTAAGAGTCTCTTTATCGCTTGATGACACACTTTGCTGCGGAATACGCGCCATTTTTGCCACGATCAATTCGATATCTGCCACACCAATGGTTTTTTTGCGTTTAGAGATCGGTTGTAATCGTTGGCTAGCACCCGCTTCATCAATAACATCAATGGCTTTATCAGGTAAGTGACGCTCATTAATGTACTTAGCACTGAGCTCTGCCGCCGCTTTTAACGCTTTTTGCGTATAGCGAATGCCATGATGCTCTTCGTAACGTTCTTTTAAACCATTAAGTATTTTAGTGGTATCAGCGACACTTGGTTCAAGTACATCAATTTTCTGAAAACGGCGCACTAACGCACGGTCTTTTTCAAAGATATTTTTATACTCGTTATAGGTAGTTGAGCCCATACAACGTAACTTACCGCTCGAAAGCAGTGGTTTAAGCAGGTTAGATGCGTCCATAACGCCACCAGAGGCTGCGCCGGCACCAATTATGGTATGGATCTCATCAATAAACAAAATAGCGCCAGGTTTCGCCTGAAGCTCTTTTAGTAATGCTTTAAAGCGCTTTTCAAAATCACCGCGGTATTTAGTACCAGCAAGTAATGCCCCCATATCTAACGAGTACACCACAGCATCGGCAATCACTTCGGGTACTTGTTCATGCACTATGCGATACGCTAGACCTTCAGCAATAGCAGTTTTACCTACCCCAGCTTCGCCAACTAATAACGGATTATTCTTTTTACGACGACACAGTACTTGCACCGTGCGTTCTACTTCACTATCACGGCCCACCAATGGGTCGATATTCCCTTCACGGGCGAGTACATTCAAATTAGACGTGAAGTTTTCTAATTTACTTGGCTCTTCGCCTTGAACGGCTTGTACTTCTTCATGGATGTCATCAGCATCTTCACCGCCCATGTCATCGTCTGCTTTAGAGATACCATGAGATATAAAGTTCACAATATCTAGTCGCGAGATATCAGCTTTTTTCAGCAAGTAAACCGCTTGGCTTTCTTGTTCTGAAAAAATGGCAACCAGCACATTGACGCCTGTTACTTCGTTTTTACCCGATGATTGCACATGAAATACTGCGCGTTGCAATACCCGCTGAAAACCAAGTGTTGGTTGAGTTTCACGTTCTTCTTCTAAATCAGGAATGACTGGAGTGGTCTCATTAATAAACTCTGATAGCTCAGCTTTTAATGCTGCCATATCAATCCCGCAGGCGTGTAGCGCTTCTCCAGCCGATGGATTATCAAGTAGGGCAAGTAATAGGTGCTCTACAGTCATAAATTCATGGCGACGTGTACGCGCTTCGCGAAACGCCGCGTTTAAAGTTAGTTCTAAATCTTTGTTTAGCATTAGCAACCCCTTACTGAGATAATATTTTTATACCGTTGTGATGGGTATTTTGATCACCCTACCTTGGTATTATTCCTGCTCACAACTACATAGCAGTGGATGCTCGTTATCTCGTGCATAACGGTTAACTTGTTCAACTTTGGTATACGCTACATCTGCGGTATAAACACCGCAAATTGCGCGACCATTTTGATGAACTTGCAGCATCACATCTGTTGCTCTATCGCTATCCATATTAAAAAACGTCGTTAGTACTTCTATCACAAAGTCCATTGGCGTGTAATCATCATTATTTAAAATGACTTTGTATTTTCGCGGTGGTTGCAGTTTTTGCTTCTCACTATCGCGAACCGTATCTAAAACACCTGAATCTTTCATGCCACTCATAATTAAATATAGTCTTGTCTTTGGAACTCAAGCAAACTTGAATAAAAAATAAATTAAATGTTAAAAAAATAGTTTAAAACACTTGACTGATCGGCGAAATAAACTACAGTCAGTTGTAGATTGATTAAACCTTAGTCAGTCTATCAAACTATACGGTTTAGAATAACTAAATTAGTCAACTTATAGAAGGATGTAGAAGTATGGCTTGTGGTAAAGTCAAATGGTTCAATAATGCCAAAGGTTTTGGTTTCATCGTAGAAGACGGCTGCGAGAATGATATATTCGCCCATTACTCAACGATTGTAATGGACGGTTATAAAACACTTAAAGCTGGTCAAGATGTAACATTCGAATTGCAGCAAGGCCCTAAAGGCATGCATGCGACTAATATAGCGCCTAACGAAGAGTTAGTGTAGTTGTTTAGACGTTCGACTAAAGCGAGCGACCTGTAAAGATCCTCGCTTAATTCCTCTAAACTATTTAATCTCAATTAAATTTTACATTCAGATTCAAAGCTGGCATTTCTAATCTATTAGAAATTAAACGTACAGAATGAACAAAAACTGTCCTTCCTCTTGAAATTCTTTTTTAATACCCCCATGTTATATTTGTTATTAGCCCTTTGTTGCCAAGCTTGTTACACTCTTAGGTGCTTAAAAGCAGCCTCAAAAGGCCCTTTAAACACTAATAATTAGGCTAATGGCTAATTTACTTAGTTTATAAATAACATAAAATTAAATACAGTTCGTCAGGTGTGATTATTTAATCAACAGTATTAACACCTAACTGACTGATCATTGTCACGTCGTGCACGCATGATGGCGATGATATTTCTTTGCATTGTTGAATATGGCTCTTACGCCTACTATCTAGGAATGATGATGACATCAAAAATTATCTACACTAAAACAGACGAAGCTCCGGCACTAGCAACATACTCTTTGCTGCCGATCATCCAAGCATACACTAATGCCGCAGGCGTTGAAGTTGAAACACGTGACATCTCTTTAGCGGGTCGTGTTATTGCTAACTTCTCTGAGTATTTAACTGAAGAACAACGTATTGGTGATGCGCTTGCTGAATTAGGCGAGCTGGCTAAAAAACCTGAAGCAAACATCATTAAATTACCAAATATCAGTGCATCAGTTCCACAATTACGTGCTGTTATCAAAGAATTACAAGCAAAAGGTTACGCACTGCCAGACTACCCTGCAGAACCTAAAACAGATGAAGAAAAAGCAATTCAAGCAACTTACGACAAAATCAAAGGTAGTGCTGTAAACCCAGTATTACGTGAAGGTAACTCTGATCGTCGTGCTCCTGGCTCTGTAAAAGAATATGCACGTAACAACCCACATTCAATGGGTGCATGGAGCAAAGATTCTGCTTCAAATGTTGCGAGCATGAGCGAAGGCGATTTCTTTGGCTCTGAGCAATCAGTAACGCTTGATACTGCTACTGATGTACGTATTGAGCACGTTGCTGAAAATGGCGACGTATCTGTTCTTAAAGCAAGCACGCCATTACTTGCTGGTGAAGTGATTGACGCATCTTCAATCAGTATTACGAAACTACAAGCTTTCTTAGCGGCTGAAATCGATGCTGCAAAAGAAAAAGGCATTCTGTTTTCATTACATATGAAAGCAACCATGATGAAAGTATCTGATCCAATCATCTTTGGTCATGCGGTAAAAGTATTCTATAAAGACGTTTTTGCTAAGCACGGCGCTTTATTTGCTGAGCTAGGTGTTGATGTTAATAATGGTCTTGGTGATGTTTACGCTAAAATCCAAACATTAGACGATGCTAAACGCGCTGAAATCGAAGCTGATATTGACGCTGTATACGCTACACGCCCTGCAATTGCGATGGTTGATTCTGATCGTGGTATCACTAACTTACACGTACCAAGTGATGTGATCATCGATGCGTCTATGCCTGCTGCAATTCGTTCAAGCGGTCAAATGTGGAACAGTGAAGGTAAATTACAAGATACTAGCTTTGTCATTCCTGATCGTTGTTACTCTGGTGTTTATCAAGCAACAATTGATTTCTGTAAAGAACACGGTGCATTTGATCCAACCACTATGGGTAGCGTTCCTAACGTTGGCCTAATGGCACAAAAAGCTGAAGAATATGGTTCACACGACAAAACATTTGAAGCACCAGCAAATGGTGTGATCCGTGTTGTTGATAGTGCTGACAACGTATTGCTACAACACACTGTTGAGCAAGGCGATGTATGGCGCATGTGCCAAGTTAAAGATGCACCAATTCAAGATTGGGTAAAATTAGCTGTAAACCGTGCACGCGCTACCGGTAACCCTGCTATTTTCTGGCTTGACGAAAACCGTGCACACGATGCACAGTTAATCAAAAAAGTTAACGCATACTTGCCAGACCACGATACATCGGGCCTTGATATTCAAATACTTGCACCACTTGAAGCAACCTTATTCTCTCTTGCACGCATTAAAGATGGCCTAGATACTATTTCAGTAACAGGTAACGTATTACGTGATTACCTAACTGATTTATTCCCAATTCTTGAGCTTGGTACGAGTGCAAAAATGCTTTCAATCGTACCACTTATGAATGGCGGCGGTTTATTTGAAACTGGCGCGGGTGGTTCAGCACCGAAGCACGTTCAACAATTCGAAAAAGAAAACCACTTACGTTGGGATTCGTTAGGTGAGTTTTTAGCACTTGCGGCATCACTTGAGCACCTAGCTGTCAATACTGGTAACAACAAAGCACAAGTGCTAGCTGATACACTTGATAAAGCAACAGGTACTTTCCTTGCTGAAAACAAATCACCGTCTCGTAAAGTGAAAGAAATTGATAACCGTGGTTCTCACTTCTTCCTATCTTTATTCTGGGCGCAAGAGCTTGCCAAGCAAAACGATGACAGTGAACTTAAAGCACAGTTCACACAAATCGCCAGTGATTTAGAAACCAACAAAGAACAAATCGTTAACGAACTTAACGATGCACAAGGCCCAGCTGTAAACATCGGTGGTTATTTCCAACCAAATGATGATGCAGCATTTAAAGCAATGCGCCCTAGCACAACATTTAACGATATCTTAGCTATACTAGTATAAGTATCGATTTAAATTTAAAAGGCGCTCACTGTTAAAGTGAGCGCCTTTTTTGTGGTTTTTAAATAATGTTTTATTTTTCACTGATACAAAAAGCAAAAAGGCCGCAAATGCAGCCTTTAAATTGTTCAAGTTACTAAGCTGAACGTAGTTACTTAGTATATGCGCGAGGCATATCTGAGTCAGTAGTATAACGCTTACGGAGTTTATCTTGGCGTGCTTCAGTTGAAACTTCTTCGCCGTTAATAAACATTTTAGTTACGTGACTAGTAAAATCAAATGGGTCATCGTTCCACATCACTAAGTCAGCAGCTTTACCTACCGCCACACTACCGGCATTAATTCCAAATACATCAGCAACATTCGCTGTTATCGCTTTTAATGCACCCGCTTGTGTCATGCCATAAGAAACCGCATTACCCGCGTCAAAACGCAATTGATAAACATTGTGACTGGCATCGCCTGCGATCGACAACAACACCTTTACGCCTGCTTTTTCGAGTTTGCCTGCATTATCTAAACTCGCATGTAGCGAATCAAAACTGCCTGGCAAGCTCTCCATAGAACTTACAATGACTGGAACATTTGCTTGCGCTAATTGCTCTTTTACAACCACGGCATCTTGTGCGCCTGCAATCACTAAATTAAGTGAAAACTGTTGTTTTACTTTGATTAGCTCAATAATATCTGCGGCGCGAGAAGCCGTTACTAATAGTGGCATTTCACCCGCTAATACTTTATCGAGCACTTTATCTTCAGTGCTTGGTACAGCATCGTCTTTTTTATCTTTTTTGCTGGCTTTTTGTTGATGTGCTGCTAACTTATCAATCAAGTTTTTCAGCGACATTGCGCGCGAGCCTTTGCTTTTCTCACCTAAATTAACTACCAGCGCGACTTGCGTTTGCTTAACACTGTCAAACTCACCGCTTAAATCAACTACGCTGGCAAGGCCTGCAAAAATACTTTCTCCGCCATGTGGGGTGATCACATCACGGGTGATGCCACCTTTACGTGCATACGGGATCAAGCTTGAGTGAGCATTAAATGCTAGGCTTGGATCAAAATCGATCCCCGCTTTATCATCGCCAGCATCGCGAGAGCCAGCAACAGCGCCCACTTCAACTAGACCTAACTGATTCATGCTGCCAATAAAGCCAGCTGTAACAATTTGCCCTTTGGCATCAATAATCGTATCAGCTTCGACTGTTGCAGGATTAATAGCAATAATTTTGCCTTCATCCATGATGATGCTAGCGCCTTGTAAAATACCTTGCTCAGTTGAGGTATGAACAGTGGCGTTGATGATCGCGACTGATTGGGCGTTCACCGCAGTACTTGCTAACAAACCAGCAGCAACTAGCGAGAGTGAAAATGAATGTGTTAATTTTGTCATCCTAGTTACTCCTTATTTTTGACCTAACATAAAATCGCTTTGTGCTTGGAATGTATCATCGTAGCGATCATACACTTTCGCACCATCAACAAATACTTGCTCAGCTTTAGCATAAACACTAAACGGACTTTGATTCCAAATTACCACATCAGCCTGTTTGCCAGCTTCGAGTGAACCGGTTTTATCAGCTATACCTAGCGATTTTGCAGCATTCGAAGTGATCCATTTAATTGCGTGCTGTTCTGAAATATTAAACCCATTATCGTTAGCGCGGTACATTACTTTACCGGCTTCTTGGTTTAAGCGCTGGATTGTGGTGTCAGAATCTGAATGAACAACAGCACAAGAATTTTTAACCGCATCAACAATCGCTACGTTCTCTTGTACCATGTCGTAAGCTTCCATTTTAAAGCCCCACCAATCAGGCCAAAGCGCAGCACATGAGCCGTTATCTGCAAGTAAATCAGCAATTTTGTATGCTTCAATACCGTGATGGAAAGTACCCGCGTGATAACCAAACTCTTTTGAAAGGTCAATCATCATTGCCATTTCTTCTGCTTTGTAACAATGATTGTGGATCATTACTTCGCCTTCTAATACACCACGCAATGTATCGTATTTAATATCACGATGCGGCACCTCTGGATTTTTACCTGCTGCATAATCAGCATCGTATTTATCCCACGCGCGTTTATATTCAGCGGCGCCAATCCAAGCAGTGCGATAGCCAGCCATATTGCCCATTCGTGTTGATGGTAAAACCCCTTTACGCCCGTAAACACGCTTAGGGTTTTCACCACAGGCCATTTTTAAACCATACGGTGCGTCAGGGAACTTCATACCCTGCATCGTGTGCGATGGAACATTTTTTAAAGTAACCCCACGACCACCAAATAAATTAGCTGAGCCGGGTAAAATTTGTAATGCGGTAATACCGCCTTCACGCGCGCGGTTAAAGCCAGGGTCTTGCGGCCAAATTGAATGCTCAACCCACACTTCGGCAGTATTTGGGCTGGTCATTTCATTGCCGTCCTGATGAGATTCAACAGAAGGGCTTGGGTATGCTCCTAAATGTGAATGTACATCAATGAGCCCAGGTGTAACCCATTTACCTTGTGCATCAATAGTCAAATCAGCTTGTGCAGTTAGATCTTTACCGACTTGTTGCACTTTTCCGTCAACAAGTAATACATCGGCTTCTTCTAAACGCTCACCTGTACCTGTTAGTACTGTTGCATTGGTGATAAGCGTCGTGGTTGATTTGAGTACCTTATAGGTACTTGGATATGGATTTTTATTGATTGTTACTTTGTCGTCTTGTGGGCCGTTGTCTTGGCAGCCGGCAATCGCCACACCAAGTGCAACAACCAACAATGAAGGAGCAAATTTTTGCATCATATTAGTCTCTGTTGTTGTTTTTTTGTTACTTTATATAAACACACAACATAAAGCTAAAAAATCAGCTAGAGCTGCATTTATATAAGATGAATGTTATTTCTTAATATAATTGTTATACAGTTGCTCAAGTGCAGCTTCTGTTGTCAAACTTGGATCTTTACTAATAAAGTGCTTAACAGTTCGAGTTACGAAGTCTGAATTTTGTTTATGCAATTTTGAAAAATCCTTAATTAGGCAATCGCCATCTTTAGCGGCAGTCACTTTATCGTGACGATGACGATACTGACTCAAGGCTTTATTAAAATCACCTTGGTAGTCTTCTACTAAAATTTTATAAAAATCACTTTTTTGTACTTTTAATTCGCTAATACAATAATTTAAAGCTTCTTTAAAATCAGTAAAAATGGCGCCTTCGACATCAAACTCAGCCGTTTTTTCTCGCACTGTGACCTTGGCTTCTTCGGTTGCATAACTAAAACCACTAAACGCCAAGCGCTCTGCGGCTTCTTTTCCTAACGCCATACCCGCTTTAATGCTATGTGCAAACTCATCACTCATATCGCTAAGTTCATTCTCATGCCACATATTATAAACCCGCAGTGGTTTAGCGTATTTGGCACCGAGTTTGTTTTTTAACTTAGTAAAGCGTTCATCAATCGTCATTAAGCGCTCGTTGTGCAATATTGCATAGCATTCATAGCACGCTGGAATACTAATAAACTCAGCTTCTTCACCTAAATCAATAATGCTTTGTAGCATATGCAATGGCGGGCAATGATCGCGCTCAGTCGCTTCACAGCCACAATAAAAGCAACGGTTAAAATTATGCTGTTCACAGGCGTATGCTTGCTGATAATAACTCGCCAATGTTTTACTCACAGAGTCTCCTAATAGACAGGTATTTTGATAATCAAGACGATCATAACAGGGTTGAAAAATATGTCAGTAATGCTGCACAACAAAGTACAATGACTCTAAAGTAAATAGCATGTAAAACCTATGAAAGCAGATTGAAAAACAACCAAAAACAATAAAAAAAGTGAAAAATAATTTGTTTGAAATATGTCAAAATACATACATTAAATCATTTATTATCAGATAGTTAATTATTATAAAACACATCCACACACGGTGTTACATCTTGTCGATTTTCATTTACAGCTTTATTTAAAAATAAAGCTAATATTTAACTCGTCAACAAGCAGACATACCAAACCACTGGAGAATGATGATGAATACTTTAACAACTACACTTTGTACAACATTACTTTTAAGCTCTGCAGCACTTACTGCAACAAATACTGAGGCTGCACAATTTGTTGCAGCTGATAATAGTCCAAGTACCCAAATATGCATGGCGGTGAGCTCCAATAGGCCTTCGCAACTTTATGCAACGATGAGAGACTTACGTATTAACAAAACAACCACAACCGATAAACTGCGTTGTAACGACATGAGTATCGCAAAATTTGCGGGAACTTACGGTTTTAATAAAACGGCAAAATATCTAAACCTTGAAACGACAACGGGTACCTCAATTCAAGATTTAGCAAAACTAGACCAACAAACAATTATGGTTGTTGCCGGTTCTAAGTAGTATGACTAAGCAATATCAAATTTAAGCAGGCGAGTCGTTGGCCTGCTTAAAAACTAATTTATATGATTGCAGCAATCAGGCCAAACAAACCACCGAATACCCCGCCCCATACAACTAACCAGCCTAAATGCTCACGGATCATGGTTTGTATAATATCTTTGACCATTTTTGGTGTCAGCTCGTCTAAACGCTCATCAACTAAGCCAGAAACCGTGTTAAACAACGAATCACTTGCGAGTCCTGATTGCGTTAATTTTTCATTCACCAAGCTTTTAAACTCATCGGTTTCGCTCATATTAAGTAATGAACCACGCATTTTGTCAATAAATGCTTCGCGCATCGGCTCAACCGCGGTACTACCACCAAACATCGCTAACATGCTACCAAATTGGGAGTGCTCAATAACGTCAAGTAAGCTATCAAAAGCAGGATTTAAATCGACTTCATTGATCACTGGCTGTAGATCAACATTGATATTTTTGTTGCCTAACAATTGAGATATTTTTTGCTCTGAAAAGAACTCGGTTAAAATAAGATTTTTAATCGCCACTTTAAACCCTGCAAACTTCAGCTGGATCACGCCCGACCCATATAACAAAGGTACTTTTTCAAATAACATATGTACTGCGAGTAAATTAGTCACTGCGCCTGAGAGTGCAAATAAGCCGATTGACAGTACAATTGCTTGGTCAAATAGAAAACCCGCCACCACTAAAATCCCGGCAATTACATTGGTAATAAGGCTTTTATTCATCATTCTCTCCACTTGGTTGTTGCATAAAGCTAAGCGCGCGCTTATAAAACATTAATTTTACTCTCAAGAGTTTGTTTATTTAACTACTTTTTGCCATAGTTTAATTATCTGTACAAAAGGCGAACAATGCTATGTGGAATACGGTTAACGAACAGATCAGCCAAGCAATGCATTTTGACTTTAAACACACTATAAAACGCCAACTGCAAAGCCCAAATAACGATAAACTATTTCAACTCAGTGATGGTACACACCAGTATTTTGTTAAAGTAGCTCATCGTAGTGACTTAGAGCGATTTGAAAACGAAGCCCACAATTTACAACTGCTCACTAAAGAGAGCTTATTTATGGTGCCAGATTGTATCACTACAGGTGCTAATATTGAGTTTTCATTTATCGTTTTAGAATGGCTTGAACTTGACCAACAACCTCATACCAACTGGCATATTATGGGTGGCCACCTTGCAAGCCTGCATCTGAAACATCGCCAAGCCATGTTTGGTTTTGATCAGGATAACTTTATTGGCCCAACAACTCAGCCCAATCGCTGGCATAAAAAATGGAATATATTTTTTGCCGAAGAGCGCATTGGCTGGCAGCTCCAATTACTGCATGAAAAAGGCATTGATCTCGTCGACAAAGATTACTTTGTCGCACTGATAAAAGACATGCTACATGGTCATACCGTAAAGCCATCATTGTTGCATGGCGATTTTTGGCGTGGCAACATGGGATTTATTCAATCAGTACCGAGTGTATTTGATCCGAGTTGCTATTATGGTGATCGGGAAGTTGATATTGCCATGAGCGAGCTGTTTGCTCCTTTACCTGACGCTTTTTACATCGCCTATAACAAGCATTACCCACTAACACAGGGCTATGAGCAACGTAAGTTAATTTACCAGCTTTACCCTATTTTAAATCATGCAAATATCTTTGCCGGCCACTATCTTACTGAAGCTAAACAACAAATAGAACTACTACTGAAATAAGGTCGTTTTTATTGTCAAATAGATGTCATAAATGAATAAAGCAGACTATATTTAGATATCGCCTAATGTTGAACAACCCCAGCAATGACAGGCGCTAGCGTTCAATTATGGGGTGCATAACCATTTATCAGCAGCGATAAATAATTACCTTTTATTGCTCTGCTTTGTAAGGTTGAATCATTTATGAAAAACCAACTCTCACAACGGATCTGCTGCCCACATTGTGGCCATCATATTCATATTACCCTTGATGCTAGTGATGGCGATCAAGATTACTTCGAAGATTGCGCAGCATGCTGTAACCCTATCCATTTTAATATGCATATTGACTATGCAAATAGTAAGGTAGAGTTACATATTGATAGCGATGACGAACAAATATTTTAGCCTAGCATTTATATTTGACTACGAAGCCTGCTGTCGTAAGTAATTTTCGACCGTATTGATGATGGTATAAGTTTGTTGATCAACCTCGATATTTAGCGCATCACCAATTGCAGCCTTACCAATATTGGTAATAGCTAACGTCTCTGGGATCAAATGCAGCCAAAAGCCCTGCTCATCGGTTTCACCTACCGTGAGACTAGCGCCATTGACTGATACAAAACCTTTATACATCACATACTTTTGCCATTGACTTGGTAAGCATAACTGTATTTTACAATTATCTTGTGTGTGAATAATATTTTCAATCTGGGCGGTGCAGTGAATGTGACCAGATACAATATGCCCACCTAACTCAGTACCAAAAGTCATAGAGCGCTCATAGTTAACGGTACTGCCAGCAATAAGCTTTCCTAAATTAGTTAACTGTAATGTTTCGTCAATTACATCATAGTGAACCTGAGCAAGCGGTTGATCAGAGATATTATCTACTTTAACAACCGTTAAACAGCAACCATTAATGGCAACGCTGGCGCCTAACTCAAGTTTTGTAACATATTGCTTTGCTACAGCGAGCACTAAACGCATCACACCTTGCTGCTGGTTAGTTGAAATCACCGTCGCTTGTGTTTGCACAATTCCTGTAAACATAAATCAATTCACCTTTTATTACCTAAAGTAGATACTATTCATATTATTTCACGCTTTAGTTTACCCGATCCACGTTATTATTACTGTAACCAATAACATTGACTCATCGCTATAATTTTTGATTCTGTGCTTTATCGATTACACTATCTGCCTCTTCAGTTTACGTAGTAAGTGATATGACTTTTTGTAGTTGGGAAGCCAAACGGTTAGTTTCTCTGGCAATCCCCGTTTTTTTAGCACAAGTAACCTTAGTTTTAATGTCAGTGGTCGACACCATCATGGCAGGACAAGTGAGTCCTACCGATTTAGCAGCATTGTCAATTGCAACCGGCGTATGGAACCCCGCCATGTTGGCTCTGCAAGGCATATTATTAGCCCTGACTGGCATAATTGCGCAATTTTCCGGCGCTAACGATAAAACCGGCATCAGCCATTACTTTCAACAAGGCTTGTACCTAGCTGGTGTATTGAGTGTTATCGGTTTATCTATTGCCTATTTTGCCGATATTATTATTCTCAAACTCGATACCAGCCCTGCTATCGCCAATATGGCCTATGACTATATTCATTTTGTAAAATGGGGCATTATTGGATTTTTAGTGTTCAGTGTTTATCGTAATATTACCGAAGGCATGGGGATGACAAAGCCGGCTTTTTATATCAGCTTAATTGGTTTAGCCATCAATATCCCAGCCAACTATGTGTTTATTCACGGTATGTTTGGTATGCCCGCACTCGGTGGTGCAGGCTGTGGGATTGCCACAGCATTAGTATTTACTGCTATGGCCATCGCACAAGTTATTTATTGCCAATTAAGTAAAAAAGTAGATGCCAAAACATTATTAGCAAACTTTCAAGCACCGCAATTACCAACCATGTGGGCAATTACTAAGGTGGGCATACCAATCTCACTTGCTACATTTTTTGAAGTCACTTTATTTGCCTGTATTCCTTTATTTATTGCGCACTTAGGTGCGGTTGCGGTAGCCGGCCATCAGATTGCTGCAAGTGTCACAACCTTGCTGTTTATGATGCCACTGAGTTTATCTATTGCGATCAGTATTCGGATTGGCAATTTATACGGCCAACATCATTTTGAGCAGCTTAAAAAAGCTATTTCAACAAGCTATATTCTAGCCATGATCATTGCCATTCTACTTGCTGCCATCACCTTCTTTGGCCGAAACGTGATCAGTCAACTTTATACAGATGATGCACGTGTTATTGCCTTAGCAACGTCAATCATGATTCTAGCGTGTATTTATCAGCTACCTGATTCCTTACAAGTAGCTGCCAACGGTATATTAAGGGGTTTAAAACACACAGCACCGATTTCGTATATAACCTTTATATCTTACTGGTTGATTGGTTTTTCACTGGGTTTTGTTTTAGCACGCACCGATTTAATAGTGCCAGCAATGGGCCCGCATGGTTTTTGGGTAGGTATCATCGTCGGCTTAAGTGTAGCCGCAGTGTTATTAATGCTCACTGTCGCGAATAGATTCAAACATGAACCACTTAAAAGCGCTTAAAAAATCGCACCAACAAGGTAACCAAACGTCACGGTTTGGTTACCTTTGTAGTTTACTGTGCTGTTTACTGCTACTTTGTGCATGCACAGATAAACCCGCTGATGTGTATTTAGAATATCAGCAGCGGCTCGCGAATGCGTTAGATAAGCCAACTCCTGATACAGCAAAACTTACCAATGTTGCGCTATCAGTTGTTAGCAACAATAAACCAACAAATGCACAACAGTTGAGCATATTGCAACTGGCACAACTTTCACACTGTAAACTCAATACCCTTATTGCTGAACATAATAGTCAACTAGGAAAACTCGCCTCTCCTGCTAGCCAGTTAATATACCAGATTCAATTTATTCAATTTGCACCACAGTGCTTAGATAGTCTAGAACCTGATTCAAAAAGTTATCAAGCCATAAGTAACGAATTACATAATAAAAAACAACAGTTATTAGAGCAGTTCAAGCAGCTACTTTATAAAGACCCAGAACTAAAACGCACATGGCAGCTAACCGGCTATACACTTGATACAAACTTAGCCGGCCTTGTAGAAACCGAACTTGCGCTGCAAAGCCTAGTGAATTTAAAACAGCAAATAATACAGCAGCAATATGCACAAATAGACTCTCAAGCGCTCTATCCGCTACTGGCACAATTGCGCCAGTTTAACTTCAATCAAGCTTTAATAAGCGCAGTACGCCAACAAACACAGCTAAATAATAGTACTAGTAACTTTTTAGCGAATATTGAGCTAAGCACACTATGCAACCCGCTAAAAAATAAACGCAAAGCACAGATCCTCAGCAACGTATTCAAGAAATATTACTTGCAGCAGTTACAACCCTATCAGGCTCAACTATCAGGTGCTTTAGAGCGCCTAATGCCGTTGTATCGAGCATTATGGCAAGACTCCAGCCCAACACAACCGCAACTAACGGCATTACTAAGCCCAGCGCAGCCAAGTAATATACTCACAGCATTTAAAGACTCCACCAAAACACACGTTATTTGGTGGCAAAAATTTTATAAAACGTGTGAAATCAGCCCAATATGAATAAAAAAACGGCAAACGAACTAAAAAAAGCGTTTCTCGCTTGATTCACTTCAGCGCACGCTATATATTAGCGACCGTTGTTAAGCAATTAGCACAACTTAAATTTATGATACGACCGTAGCTCAGTTGGTTAGAGCACTACCTTGACATGGTAGGGGTCGGTGGTTCGAATCCACTCGGTCGTACCAAATTTAAGGAAAAGTCCTATTAAAATATATTGTACGACTGTAGCTCAGTTGGTTAGAGCACTACCTTGACATGGTAGGGGTCGGTGGTTCGAATCCACTCAGTCGTACCAATCTTAATCACTAATATCCTCAATTCGTAAACCCTAGCTCAGTTGATTAGCCCACTACCTACTCTTGATCACCCGGTCCAAAGGTCAGCGGTTCGAATCCACTCAGTCGTACCAATTCAAGTAAAAACAAAAATCAGCCTAACCTACTTTATAAATCTTAAGTAAACTACAACTCAGCTGGTTAGAGCACTACCCACTCTTGATCACCCGGTCCACAGGTCAGTGGTTCGAATCCACTCAGTCGTACCAATCTTAATCACTAATATCCTCAATTCGTAAACCCTAGCTCAGTTGATTAGCCCACTACCTACTCTTGATCACCCGGTCCAAAGGTCAGCGGTTCGGATCCACTCAGTCGTACCAATCTTAATCACTAATATCCTCAATTCGTAAACCCTAGCTCAGTTGATTAGCGCACTACCTACTCTTGATCACCCGGTCCAAAGGTCAGCGGTTCGAATCCACTCAGTCGTACCAATTCAAGTAAAAACAAAAATCAGCCTAACCTACTTTATAAATCTTAAGTAAACTACAACTCAG
>NZ_JACJDS010000010.1:0-102965 GCF_014163635.1 Pseudoalteromonas sp. SR44-8 | reverse complement strand
CTGGTTAGAGCACTACCCACTCTTGATCACCCGGTCCAAAGGTCAGCGGTTCGAATCCACTCAGTCGTACCAATTCATAAATAGAAATTATATTAAGAAAAAGCACTACCTACTCTTGCTCACCCGGTCCAAAGGTCAGTGGTTCGGATCCACTCAGTCGTATCAATTCTGAATAAATAAATTAAAAAATGCCCGCCACGATTTGACTCTACACAGAAGATCAATGATTCAAATATTAAATACCCAGCTCTTTCCTTCGCCATACAAATGCGCTTGATTGCTTATTGAAAATAGTAACATTTTCATATTCATCACTTGCTCTGCCAGCTAAGCCATAGCATACATGCAGTGGTAATAGATGCTCTTCTCGCGGATGACAATAACGTGCATGAGGCGCTTTATGCCAGTTTTGCATCATTAAATTACGCTTTGGTTCAGGCACGGTGTTATCACTTAAGGTCGATCGTAGCCACTGTTCAAATTCGTGGTTATTGATTTGGCTCTGCTGATTATCCTGCGAGAAAAATGCCTGCATGTTATGAAACGAAAAACCAGAGCCAATAACTAATAAGTTTTCATAATCCAAAGATTGCAACGCTTTACCGATTGCTAAGTGCTGTGCAGCATCTAAGTTATTCACTAGTGATAGTTGAATCGCGGGTATATCGGCTGCTGGGTACATTAATGTTAAAGGCACATACAAACCATGATCGTAACCGCGATGATGATCTAACTTCGCTTCAATACCAGCATGTTGTAACACTTGTTGTACTTTTTCAGCTAACTTGGGCTCTCCCTGACTTGAGTATTGCACTTGATAGGCAGCTGGCGGAAAACCATAATAATCGTAAATCATTCTCGGTGCAGCATTGGCAGTAATAGTCGCTACTGACTCCTCCCAATGAGCGCTAATCAATAAAATGGCACTTGGTTTTTTTAGCGTGCTTGCAAGTGATTTTAAATAAGCAACCAATTGTGTATGGTTTGGTTCATTTAACAGTGGCATTGGGCCGCCACCATGAGAGATAAATGCAATGTCTACATTATTCATAGTTACTCCAAACAAGCTCACTTAACATGAGCAAGTAAACCTTGATAGTTAAACTAACGCAAAGCTAAGACGCGGATTTATCCGTAATCCACGTCATTTCATAATAGTGATTAAACATGCTTGGACTGTAACTGCCTAGACGTTAATTTATTCGCTATAAAGTTATCAATACTAAAACGACCACCACCTTGTAATGTTAGCGCAATCAGTACTACAAACAGTGTCAGTGCATATTCGTAGCCGTTATTTGCCATAAACAAGCCATTGTCTATATGTACTGAAAAAATAGCCACTAGCATGGTAAATGCTGAAATAAGTGCAGCAGGACGAGTCAATAACCCAAGTAATAATGCTAAACCGCCAAAAAATTCAGCACTGCCTGCGAGTAATGCCATTAAATAGCCTGGAGTAATACCGATACTCGCCATCCATTGACCTGTTCCTTCCAGACCATAACCACCAAACCAAGCAAACAATTTTTGTGATCCATGTGCAGCTAAAATCAAACCAATTGGCGCGCGAAGTATTAAAGCGGCAAGTCCTGCATCTGATTTTAGTATCGTGTTTATTAGTTTCATTATTTGTTCCTCTTTAGCAAAGTATTTATTTACGTTTTAATTAGACCCTGTTGGGATAAGTACACTTTACTATCAATGTCATGGCGGAGTAAGATGACAAATAAAGAATGATTAACAACAAAATGTTGTTAATCAATTTAAATATGAGAAAAATTATGGATAGAATTGATGCAATGCGAGCCTTTGTATCTGTGGTGATCGAAGGTAGTTTTAGCAATGCGGCAACAACCTTACAACTTTCACCACAATTGGTTAGTAAGTACGTTTCTAAACTAGAAGAACGCCTTGCTGTACGGTTACTAAATCGCACTACCCGTAAAGTAAGCCTCACTGAAGCTGGCACACATTATTTTCAGCATGCGCAACAGATATTGTTAAGTATTGATGAAATGGATTCACAATTAGGGGGCTTACAGCAGCACCCAACCGGAACTCTGAGAATAAGTGCTCCAGTGTCATTCGCGTTAAAACACATGGGTAAATTAGTGACTGAGTTCCAATCACATTACCCTTTTGTTAATGTTGATTTGCAACTGAACGACCGCAAAGTTGACATTGTTGATGAAGGTTATGATGTAGCACTGCGTATTGGTCGACTCAAAAGTTCGTCTTTGATTGCCAAGCAGGTCGCGCCCATTAGATTAATTTTATGTGCCTCACCTGACTACCTTGAAAAACATGGTACTCCTGAAAAACCTGAAGACCTAAAAAACCACCGATACTTGCATTATAGCTACACAGAAATGGATACTAAAGACGAAATATATCAGTGGTTAAGGGTAAAAAACACGCAACGTAGTAGCGAGTTTCAAAGTAATAATGGGGATGTATTGGTTGATTGTGCTATCGCTGGTGCAGGGATCGCATTACAGCCTACATTTATCGCCAGTGAAGCCATTAATAGTGGCAAGTTGATCGAAGTTTTACCTCAATTTGCAACGGGATCTGTTGGTTTATATGTTGTTTATGCCCACCGAAAATTACTACCACATAAAATCAGGTGTTTTATTGATTTTATTAACGGATACTATGGTACGCCACCATATTGGGACAAAGTAGTAACCTAATAATTAATGAGTAATGTCGATTGAATTATATAAGTTTAGCCATGTGGATAAAACTGCGGTAGTGCTACCGTTTAACAATTATTACACGTCGTAACTCTTATACAATTTTAGCGGGTACTTTACTTACTGTAAAAAGCTTACCTGAACAACTAAGCCAATGATCACTCCTTATTCTGCTGTGCTCTAACGCCTTTTATACCTGTGACGAGTTTGGAACAGGCGCTTAACAATATAGCGCGATTAATTTGATCTTACTGAACAGAATTAGAGCTCTATCATTATTAACTTAGCAACGTAATAACCTCGTTTACTATATGCTAGTACCAATTTTAAAAACGGCGCTCTTAATGAGCAGTAATTTAATTGTGTTGCAATTTTACGATAACAACACCTCGCGTAAATAATTCCAATCTGATATCTTTACTGCTAGCTCATTGGATTATAACTGATGGTAATATACTTATTAGTTTAGCCACTTTCGAACCTAACAAGTTTAGCTTTGATGGCCTATCACCCGTTAACCATAAATTGCGCACTAATTATGTTAATTCGTGAATACCAATATATAATAACTATACCAATAGTTGCTGAAGCAGCACGATTAAACAAGGCAGATTCATAATGCTACATTTACCCACTGTGATTAGCATCTCGTTACTTTTGAATGTCCTGATCGGCGGCTTTTTTTTTACCGTTTATAAGTATAAAAAACAACCCTGCTATTTATACTTAGGCGGGTCGTGTATGATATTTGTGGTCTCGCAAATCTTAGCATGTCTACGGATAGTACTTGATAGCCCTTTTATTACGCACTATCTGGCAGATATGTGCATCATAATCAGTCCTATACTCGCTCTTATTGGTTTGCAGAAAGTAACTAATCTAACTAGAAATACTAATCGGCACTTTTTAACCTTAGTGATTGCCAGTGCAATTGTGTTACTACCAATCTATGCGATTACAGCAGGCCAATTGGTGACAAGTCTCGTTATTGCAACACTCTTTATTTACGGTGCATACTTAGTTTATAAGATGAAATGCGTAGCACCAATGCAACAAAAAATCTTGTCCGGCTGTTTTATTAGCCACTCTCTCATCATGTATATACAAGTATTTATGTTAGCAGCTCCTTTGGTTAGTAATTCTGCAACTGATTATAGTCTTTGGCTACAAGCAATTTTAGTAAGCCATATAATACTAGCCACTGCTACAGCATTGGTATTGCCGTTTTTATTATTTGTAAATATTGAAGAAAACCTTCAGCGTCTAGTTAATCACGATGTATTAACAGGTCTGTTAAATCGACGTGGTTTTTTTATGCAAGGTGAAAAACTTCTCAAACAAGGTGTTGCATATCAGCAATCATTTTCGGTAGTTATGATCGATATTGATTACTTCAAAAGTGTTAATGATAAATATGGTCACAGCACAGGTGATACCGCTATAAAATGGATAGCGCAACATATCATGGCACAATTAAATGATAACGATATTGCTGCGCGAATTGGTGGTGAAGAGTTTGCTTTATTACTTCCAGATCAATCACTTAATCAAGCTCAGGTAACTGCTCAAAAACTCTGTGATGCAATTAGAGGGCATAGCTTACGTTTTAAAGGTAACACTATAAATTTATCAGTAAGTGTGGGAATTAGCAGTAGTTATGATGCCAATGCTTCAATTAAAATATTGTTAGATCAAGCCGATAAACGCTTATATATCGCTAAAGCAAAAGGCCGGGATCAAGTGGTTATTAGTGATCAACAAACCGACCATGTTGCCAACGGTGTTATGTAACCGAACTGAATTGTAATTTTTTAAACACTGAATCCACTGAGTATAACCACTGATTAAACTTAGCCTGGTGTCTTTGTCATATACAAACAATTAGCAAGTGGTATTGGCTCTGGGTAATCAGCAAGTACAAAGCCAAGTTTCTTATACGCTTTAATCGCACTTTTGTTATGAGATAATACAAATAAAGAACATGTTTGCGTAGCTAAAGTTAATTGACCTAGTTCACTGAGCTGGGTAATTAGTGTTGCTACAATGCCACTGCCACGATACTCCGGGTTAACCACTAACCTACCTAGATGACAACAGCCAATACGTAAATAAAACTGACCAAAAGCCATTAGCGTATTATCATCAGCAAGCAATACAAATGAGTTTATTTCATCAAGTTTTAAACCCTTTTTGAAAGAATTAAAATCGTACGGGTATCTAAAATTAGGCCCAGCCCATGCATGAACTTCTTCTTCATTTAAAAACCATGACATGATTTCTTTTATGTGGGTATTTCTGACGTGAGTTAACAACATAACGACTCTTACTTAATCGCGGGAAGTACGATACATTCCATGTTAATTGATAATAAACAATACGTTATAAATATACCAAACGCAATTAGATAATAACAATAAGGTACTTTTTGCTTATGCTAATTGCTACTCCATCATTCACTTAGCCTCCCGTTTAAGTTCAGCTGTTTTCATATTTATGGCCATAAAAACCATGCGAACACTCATTTACCTAATAAAGTTACAAAGATAAAAATAATTGACCGATAATTATATATAAAACAATAAACACCACATCCAATTAAACAAATTTAATACATTTTAGCTGCAATAAATTAAACACAGTAGTTGACGCAACATAAAAATTACACTAGCCTTTCTGGAAGCGCTTCCACAGAAATTAATACAAGCCGCTATGGAAGCGCTTCCACACACAGTGATACCGCCGCATTTTTGTGGCGAGTAAATAATAATGATAACAGTACGAGGGAAGTCTAATGTCCAAGCATATTTTAATGAAAACAAAGTTAGCCACCAGCTTATCTTTGATTTTAGGTGCCGCAACCACTATGTCTACGTTTGCCGCCGAGGTTGAACAACAAAGTGAATTAGAAGTGATTCAAGTCACCGGTTTTAAAGGCAGTATCAAAGAATCAACTCAGCTTAAGCGTTACTCTTCTGGGGTTGTTGATGCCATTTCTGCAGAAGACATTGGTAAATTTCCAGACACTAATTTAGCTGAATCGCTGCAACGCATTACCGGTGTTTCAATTGACCGCAGCAATGGTGAAGGTTCTAAAGTGACGGTGCGTGGTTTTGGTCCAGATTATAATATGGTGACATTAAACGGACGTACAATGCCTGCGGCCTCTCTTCCTGCTGGTGGTGGTGCTCCAAACTCTCGAGCCTATGATTTTGCTAATCTTGCCTCAGAAAGTGTGAAATCAGTAGAAGTATATAAAACAGGTAAAGCAAGCATCGCATCTGGTGGCATTGGTGCAACCATTAATATCAATACTGCTCGTCCGCTTGATAACCCTGGTCTAGTTGCCAATATTGGTGTTAAAGCACAGCACGATACAACTAACCGTGTCGGCGATGACGTTACTCCAGAAATTTCAGGGATCTTTAGCTGGACAGATGAAGATGCTAAATTTGGTGCTTCACTCACAGCAAGTATGCAACAGCGTGATAGTTCAGCAACCGGGGCATTTGTTGGCGAATGGCGCACCACAGAATATGATGGCACCATTCCTCAAGCGGCAGATGACATTGTATTAGAAAATGCTCCTGCGATGGGCCAGTATTATTCAATGCCATCAGACTTACGCTACACCATTGCAGATCGTGAGCGAACTCGCACTAATGCTCAATTAACATTGCAGTACAGCCCAATTGACTCATTTACCGCAACACTTGATTATACTTACTCACAGCAAGAGTTATTTGAAGCCCGTGCAGAGCAATCAATTTGGATGGATAACTATAAAACCCATTTAACATTTGATGACAATGCTGTTAAAACACCGATTTATTACCGTGAAGAACGCCGCGACTTATCTACTCGCGACTTAGGCTTAGCATTACAAGAGCAAAATCAAGTAAACGAAAATAATTCAATCGGTTTAAACCTTCAATACTACTTTAGTGATCAACTGAACTTTACGTTTGATGCCCACAGCTCAAAAGCCACCAGCAAACCCGATGCGCCTTATGGTAGTTGGATAAATGCAGGCTTAGGTGCCAATGTCGTGGCCGCACAACAAGTTGACTTTAGCCGTGACTTACCCTCTATGGTAATAGATTTCGATGACTGTAGTCGCACAAATCTAAACTGCTCAGGAGCGCTTGATCAAGCTGATGTAGGTAGCTCAATTTTAGATGCAAACTTTGCAAGTCAAGAATCAACCGTTGATGAATTTCGACTACACGGTAGTTATCTCATAGACAACGGCAGTATCGACTTTGGTATTGAGTCACGCTCAATGGAAAGTCACTCTTTACAATCGCTAACACGTAATACAATGGGTAACTGGGGCATTGAAAACCCTGGTGAACTACCCGATGGCTATTTAGATCCAACTAATTTTTTAGCCGAATTTGATGATTACGATACCAGTGGTTCATTTGATCAAGGCTTTACCGGTAGTGCTTCACAGATTGGTTACTGGGCGGCAGATCAATACGGGTTCAATTTTGCGGCTGATGGCGCGTTTGCAACTAATCGCACTATTGAAGAAGATATTCAAGCGGCATTTGTACAATATAATTACAGTAACGAAATCAATGGCATGGTATTTAACCTTGTGATTGGTGCGCGCTACGAAACAACCGATATTACCTCAACTGCTAATATTGATTTACCTGATGCAGTTGCATGGGAGGGTAACAACGACTTTAATGTGCGTTACGGCACCAATAAAGATGACTATTCCTTGAGCTCAAGCTATAACCATTTTTTACCTAGCTTAGATTTTAACATTAACGTTATTGAGGATGTGACTCTTCGCGCCTCTTACAGTACCACTATTGCCCGCCCTACTTACGACAATTTAAGTTCTGCGGCAACGGTAGGTGTACCTACCGGCCCTTCGATCATTCCAGGCACCACTAATGCACCAGCAGCAACTGGTAACCCTAGCCTTGTCCCACTTGAATCGAATAATTTTGATGTATCTGCTGAGTGGTACTTCACTGATCTAAGTTATGTGTCGATTGGTTACTTTAATAAAAAAGTAGATAATTTTATTGGTCTATCACCAATGACTCAAAACTACTACGGCTTACGCGATGCATCTGCGGGTCCAAGAGCACAAGCAGCCAAAGCAGAGCTTGAGGCACAAGGTCTTGCGTTTACCGATTCAAATTTATTCCAAATGGTCGCTGCAATGGAAAATGGTGTAGCATTTGACTCGATGAGCTATGAAGAATTTGAAGCCGCTTACGACGTTCTACCAAACAGTGATGACCCACTGATGGACTTTACGGCACAAGTACCAACCAACAGTAAAGATGCCAAAATTGATGGTTATGAATTTGCCGTACAACACTTCTTTGGCGACACGGGTTTTGGCTTACAAGCTAACTACACCATAGTAAATGGTGATATTGATTATAATGTAGCCGCTGATCCAACCGTCACACAATTTGCCCTTGTTGGCTTAAGCGACACAGCTAACTTTATAGCCATGTACGAAAACGATAAGTTTCAGGCGCGTATCGCCTATAACTGGCGTGATAAATTCTTAAACAGTGCTGCCCGTTACGTTAACGAGCCGGGCTTTACAGAAGAGTATTACCAAATTGATTTTAATATTGCTTACAACTACAGTGAACAAATGTCGTTCTTTGTCGAAGGGCTTAACATTACTGAACAAAATATGCGCCAACATGGCCGGTATGAAGCACAGTTATGGAATTTAGAACAAAATGGTGCACGCTATAATATTGGTATGCGTTATAACTTCTAAGCAAAGGTTATTGACTCATTAACGCCATGAGTATTAAGCCGCTAGTTGTTAGCGGCTTTTTGCGTTGCAGGTTAATAGCAATTTTATTAAAACAACAGAGCACACAATGAATAATAAAATACAACACATTGTGGTATTAGGTGGTGGCGCAGCAGGTTGGCTAAGTGCAGGGCTATTAGCCGCTGAACACCCTAAAAAAAAGATTACCTTAATAGAGTCTGCAAACATTGCTATTTCAGGTGTAGGCGAAGGCACTTGGCCGTCTATGCGCAATACGCTCAAGCGAATTGGTATCGAAGAAATAGATTTTATACGTCACTGCGATGCTTCATTTAAGCAAGGTTCAAAATTCATAAACTGGCGTAACATAAATATAGGCGAAAACTACTATCATCCGTTTATGACTCCTGAAGGCTATTTAGAAACCGATTTACACGCTTACTGGCAACATCATGCAAGCACTCAAAAATATGCCGACGCCGTTAATATGCAAAGCTTTGTTTGCCAAGCAGCACTTGCACCTAAGCAGTTACACACACCAGAATACGCGGCGGTCACTAATTACGGCTATCATCTTGATGCCGGTAAGTTTGCCACATTTTTAAAACACCACTGCGTAAAAAAACTCAATGTGCATCATATTATTGATGACGTCATCGAAGTAAAAAATGACCATGACGATTATATTCAATCACTCACCACCATAAAGCACGGTGACATAGACGGCGACTTATTCATTGATTGTACCGGTGCTCGGGCGCGTTTGATTGGTGAGCACTATGGCGCAACGCTTATCACACAAGAGCATATTCTTTTTAATAATAGCGCTATCGCTGCACATCTCCCTTATAGCGATAATCAACAAGAGATCGCCTCAGCCACTTTATCAACGGCGCAGCCACATGGTTGGATCTGGGATATTGGTCTACCGAGTCGTCGTGGTATCGGTTATACCTATAGCGATAAATACTGCGATGAACAAACCGCTGTGAACACCTTAAAGAGCTATGCTGCGCTATCTGTTGGTGAACAAGTCGCCGAGCAAATACAAACTCGCAAGCTGAGTTTTCTTCCTGGTTACCGCACACAGTTTTGGGTAAAAAACTGTGTTGCTGTTGGTATGTCGCAAGGTTTTATAGAGCCACTTGAAGCATCAGCACTGGCGATGGTGGAGCTTTCAATCAGCATGTTAAGCGAACAAATGCCGCAAAACCGTACTCATATGGACTTGCTGGCTAAACGATTTAATCAGCGCTTTAGTTATCGCTGGCAGCGAGTAATCGACTTTTTAAAGTTACATTACATATTAAGTGAACGTGATGATAGTCAATACTGGCGTGATATAAAAAAACCATCGAGCATTCCTACTCGTTTGAATGAATTGCTGGCACTTTGGCAATATCAACCACCAAGCAGGTTTGATTTAATTGAAAACGAAGAGGTATTCCCCTCTGCCAGCTATCAATATGTATTGTATGGAATGGGCTTTCACACGCAAAATACAACAGCAAAAAATGCTTTTAATAACTCTAAAGCTGGGCAGTATTTTTATCAGCAAAACCGTGAAAAAATTGCCAAATACTTACAAGGGTTACCAACAAATCGCGCATTATTAAATCAACTTTTAAACAATAAGGCTTAACCTGACAATGACACACAACAAACCTATAAAAAATGTGGTGATCGCTGGCGGTGGAACAGCTGGTTGGATGGCTGCGGCTGCGTTCAGTAAACTCGTTGGTAAAAATATCAATGTCACCCTTATCGAATCCGACGACATTGCTACGGTTGGTGTTGGTGAAGCTACTATTCCACCGATCCGCACTTTTCATAAATTACTTGGCATAAATGAGCAAGCATTTATGAAAGCTACCCAAGCAAGCTTTAAATTAGGGATCAGTTTTGAAAACTGGGGCGAAAAAAACACCGATTATATTCACTCATTTGGCATGACGGGCAAAGAATGCTGGGCAGGTGAATTTCATCATTTTTGGCTACACAGCTTAACATTAGGACTTGAATCCGAGTTTGGTGATTACTGTTATGAACTGCAAGCAGCTAAACAAGGTAAGTGTGCTTTTAATCAGCAAAATCCAATTAATTATGCATTTCATATGGATGCGAGTCGTTATGCATTATTCCTACGTGAATTTTCAGAACAACTAGGGGTTAAACGTCTAGAGGGAAAAATAATCCACGTTAATAAATGCGCCACTTCGGGCTTCATAAACAGCCTAACTCTTGCAGATGAAAGTATCATAAATGGTGATTTTTTTATTGATTGTACCGGCTTTAATGGACTACTTATTGAACAGGCTTTGCATACCGGCTATGAAGATTGGTCACACTTACTGCCGTGCGATAGCGCAATTGCAGTACAAACTAGAGCCATTAGCGATGATATAGTGCCTTATACCCGCTCAATAGCACATGATGTAGGCTGGCAGTGGCAAATTCCTCTGCAACAGCGCGTAGGTAATGGTCTAGTGTATTGTAGCCGTTATTTAAACGATACTGATGCAAAGCAGCTTTTACTCAGTAATATTCAAGGTGAAACTCTCACTGAACCCAGAGTAATTAAATTTAAAACTGGCCGCCGCCGCAAAGGCTGGAATAAAAACTGCCTTGCTTTGGGGCTTGCCAGTGGCTTTGTTGAACCACTTGAATCTACCAGTATTCATTTAATTATGTCGGGCATTATTCGCTTTATCCGGCTATTTCCATTTGATGGTATTACCGAACAAGCAATCCACGAATACAACAAACAGCTAAAAAGTGAGATTGAAAATATTCGTGATTTTATTGTCTTGCATTATAAAGTCACTGATCGCACTGATAGCGAATTTTGGCGTCATTGTAAAAATATGGAAGTGCCTGATACCCTTGTTCATAAAATTAGTTTATTCAAAGAAACTGGGCGGGTATTTTTAGATGACGGCGATATTTTTAGAGTCGACTCATGGGTGCAAGTAATGTTGGGTCAAGGTATCAAACCCAAACAATACCATTTAATTGCAAGCCTGATGAGTGATGATGAGTTAAGCCACTTTCTGCTCAGTATCAAACAGCAAATTACTCAACGCGTGGCACAATTGCCAACACATAAAGCGTTCTTACAACAATATTGTTCTGCGGAGTAATCTGAGTGAGCATAAAAAGCCCTTTAATCACGTAAAGGGCTTTGCACAACACAACAAAATCAAAGACTAAGTTAACTATCTGGGCAGATAATTGTTGCCTGTTTTGCTCCCTCTGGCACAAAGTTGATATTCGCCACAGAAACCGAACCGTTACCCGTGCTCTGTAACGAAAATGGGCTAATCACTCTTGAAAAATCAACGCCTTGCTCAGTAAAGCAGGTTAAGTCTATGCTGAGTGTTTGCCATCTATTTAATGTAGCCTTTTTGAGTTCTGCGCTGATATCAACACGTCCACCACAACCATGCTCGCAACTCATAGCAACAAATAATGGAGCAGCAAATTCGCTATTTATCTTGTAATCAAAACTCAGCGCTGAGTTTGCTTCGATATAAGCCACTTTATCTTCAGTGAAGTTACTATTGATTTCGGCTGTAGTAAGGCCTATACCTGTAAATACAAATGCCATTGCATCTTCTTGAATATTTTTATCTTCAGTACGATAACTAATACCTGCTAATTCAACGCTATTGCTAGCTACTTGAACTTGCTGCTGTGCTGACTTTAAAAACAATCGCCATGGATCAGTCAGCACGCCATTAAAAATAGCCATATTAGGCAAACTAGCTATATCAACACCTGAGTCTTCATTTAAATTATCTGCCAGGGTATTTTTATCTGTATAGGTTAAACCAAAGCCATAAGGAAATAGTGGCGAATAGTCTACATCATCTCTATTTACTGCGGTTTGCAGTGGTGATTTTGGCCATGAAAACGACAATTTACCAGTAAAGTCATGCTGAATATCACCTCCTGCGTCAGTTAATAATACATCGGCCACACCTTGTCCTTCTGTACCCGGTAGCCATGCGGCGACAAACGCATCAGAGGCATTTAACTCAGCGTTAACCCACATTGGTCGACCTGAAATGAATACCGATACGACCGGCACGCCTTTTGATTTAAGCTGTTTTAATAACGCTAACGACTTTTTATTATTACGCTCAAACTCAAGATTATCCCTGTCACCGTGGCCTTCTGCATAAGGTTCTTCTCCAAACACCACAATCGCCACATCAGGTTTTTGTGTAAAGTGTCCATCAGGACTTAAAATGGCCTCTCCACCTGCGGCCGTGATCTGCGCTTTTAAACCCGCAAAGATTGACGTAGCATCAGGGAAATCGGTATTTTCGTTATTGGTGCCTTGCCAAGTAATACTCCAGCCCCCCGCTTGCTTAGCAATATTATCTGCGCCATCTCCGGCAATTAATACTCGTGAATTAGCCGCTATCGGCAAAGTATTGTTGTTGTTTTTTAATAACACCAGTGATCCACGCACAGCTTGTCGCGCAATATCGCGGTGCGCTTGCGCGCCAATTAACTGCGTTTTACCTGAGAACTGACGTTTTGCAGGGCTCGGTTTATCAAATAAACCCGCTCTTAGTTTGACTCTTAAAATACGCGCAACAGCATCGTCAATTCGGCTCATGGCAATTTCACCGGCTTTCACTTGCGCTATCGTATTTTCATAAAGTGGTTTCCACGCCCCCGTAGGAACCATAAAAATATCAAGCCCCGCGTTTACAGCCTGTGGGCAGCTTTCGTTACTACAACCTACAACTTGTCCGTGGCCATTCCAATCACCAACAACAAAGCCATCAAAGCCCATTTTCGTTTTCAGTACATCGGTAAGCAGGTATTTATTGCCATGATTTTTCTTACCATGCCAGCTATTAAACGACGCCATAACAGATTGACTACCAGCCGACAAACCACCAATGTAGCCTTGAGCATGAGTATCAAACAAGGCTTGCTCTGAATCGATATTGTTACCTTGATCGTCACCATCGACGGTACCGCCATCACCTAAAAAGTGTTTAACTGTGCTAATCACCCGCTTATGACTTAAAAAATCACCATCTGCATGGCCTTGCAAGCCGTTAACAATGGCAACTGAGTACCGGCGGACAATCTCTGGATCTTCAGAATACCCTTCATAAGTTCGACCCCAGCGGTCATCACGTACAACAGCAACAGTCGGCGCAAATACCCAATCAATACCAGTAACCATCACTTCGATTGCCGTCGCAGCGGCTATTTTTTCTATTAAAGCGGGATTATTTGCTGCGCCTAAGCCAATGTTATGTGGAAATAACGTTGCACCAATCACGTTATTATGACCATGTACAGCATCGGTGCCCCACATGGTAGGAATATCGATGCCATCAAGAGAATCGTCAACCGATGCTTGATACATCTGTTCAGCAAGTGCAATCCAATCTTGTGGTGTGGCATGTTTATTCGCGTTCGGAAATGAGCCTCCGCCATTTAAATACGAGCCAAAACCATATTTACGCATATCATCAGTCGTTATATCGCGGATCTCAGGTTGAATCATCTGCGCAACTTTTTGCTCTAATGTCATCGTCTGCAAGTACTGAGCAATCTTAGACTCAATTTGCGGATCAGCTCGAACCACATTATTCAGCTTTGGCCAAATAGCTAGCAATTGTTGCTGCTGCGTTTGTTCAACAGCTCTATTATTTTGAGACGTATCTTTATTTTCGCTTGCTGAACAACCAGCCAGAGTAACTAATCCAGCTAACAAACTTAGTGTAGGTAACTTAGCTGTGTGTAAGTGTGTTTTCATTTTTATATACCTATCTATTATCAACTCATTGCTGCTTAAAAGACTCTAAGTACCTGCTGTATTACAAAAGCGAGACCAAGCGGTTTATTCATCTAAGCAACGGTAGAACTATTTTTTGTCATCATTGAAATTAAAATTTAACTGTTGACCTGTTAAGAAATAGTCACTAACCTAAATATGGAAGCGCTTCCTTAAAGTCATTAAATACCATCTATTGGCATTAATCAAATTAAATATGGAAGCGCTTTCAGATATGTTAGCTTTAAAAGCTAAAAATAACAGCATCACGGACTATAAAAAGAAAGCAGAGGTTTTCTATTAATGAAACAATTATCTTTACCTAAACACTCGCCGCTACTGAGCAAAGACTTCACTTTTGGCGTAGCAACTGCTTCATTTCAAATTGAAGGTGGTGCAGCAGATCGTCTGCCATGTATTTGGGACACCTTTTGTGCTCAAGACGATAAAATTGCCGATAACTCAAATGGTCTAATCGCCTGTGAACACTACACTCGTTGGCCTCAAGATATTGAGTTAATAGATTCTCTGGGCGTTGATGCCTATCGTTTATCAATTTCTTGGCCACGCGTAATGCATCAAGATGGTAGTTTAAATCCATTAGGTGTGAAATTTTATACTGATCTTCTAGATGAACTTAAACGCCGCAACATCAAGGTATTTGTCACTTTATATCACTGGGATCTACCGCAGTATTTAGAAGATCAAGGCGGCTGGTTAAATCGTAATACCGCCTATGAATTTGCTCACTACACAGATCTTATTAGCAAAGCGTTTGGTGATCGTGTTTATTCATATTCAACCTTAAATGAACCTTTTTGCAGCTCTTATTTAGGGTATGAAATTGGTGTGCATGCCCCAGGTATTGTCGGTCGGGAATTTGGCCGAAAAGCTGCCCATCACTTATTACTAGGTCATGGTTTAGCGATGCAAATGCTGGCTAAAAATAGCCCACAGACACTTAATGGTATCGTACTCAACTTTACTCCCTGTTACCCGGTAACACAAAGTGACGCAGATCTTAAAGCCACAGCCTTTGCTGATGATTATATTAACCATTGGTATATGCGCCCTGTAATGACTGGCAAATACCCAGATATTATTGAGCAACTACCAGTAGAGCAGCGTCCAGATATTCACCCCGGTGATATGGAAATTATTGCGCAGCCATTAGATTACCTTGGCGTTAATTTTTATACGCGTTTACATTACCAAGCAAGCGCTGATGATTTTTATGACGAGCGCCCACATCAAGGCCTATTAACTGATATTGGTTGGGAAATTTACCCGCAAGCACTTACTGAATTATTAGTATCGTTAAATGAGAAATATACCCTACCACCGATTTATATTACTGAAAATGGCGCAGCAATGGCCGACAAGATGATAGATGGTAAAGTTAACGATTCAGATCGCATAGCTTACTATCAGCAACACTTAAACGCATTGCATAACGCAACTGAACAAGGTGTGGTGATCCATGGCTACTTTGCATGGAGCTTAATGGATAACTTTGAATGGGCTGAAGGCTATTCAAAGCGATTTGGTATCGTTTATGTTGATTATCAAACTCAACAACGTACTGTAAAAGCCAGTGGCCTTGCGTATAGTAGTTTAATTACTAGCCGGTAAACTTAGCTAGTGCTCCTTTAAAAACAACAATAAGAAACACACAGTGAACAAAATTCCTTTATACGAAAAAATCGGTTATGCGATGGGTGATGCCGGAGCCAACTTAGTTTGGCGAGGTGCACTTGCCTACCTAGCAGTATTTTACACTGACACATTTGGCATATCGGCTGCGGCCGCAGCTATGTTATTTTTGGTGGTTAGGTTATCCGATGGTGTAACCGATATTATTATGGGAATGATTGCAGACAGAACCACCACTCGGTTTGGTAAATTTAGACCGTGGATTTTATGGTCTGCTCCTTTTTTAGGACTGTTCATGGTGTTGTGTTTCACCACACCTGATTTCAATGACACCAACAAGTTAATTTACGCCTACATTACCTACATAGGCTTAACGTTAGCTTATACGGTGAGTAACGTGCCTTACTCTGCATTAATGGGAGTAATGAGTCCAGACGATACCGAGCGCACGAAACTATCGAGTTTTCGCTTTGCCGGAGCCTTTGCAGGCGGTTTATTAGTGATGGGCTTTTTACCTGAACTGGTTGCTTATTTTGGCAATGGCGATAACGCCAAAGGTTATCAGTTAACCATGTACTTATTTGCAGCATTACTAATTGTTTTGATGGTTATCACTTTTGTTAGCACCAAAGAGCGGGTAATCCCCCACAAAACAACCAGTGGTAATTTAAAATCAGAGCTCAAAGATTTAACTAAAAACTTACCCTTTATTATTCTGCCATTATTGGCAACTACCCTGTTCTTTTATTATCGCGAAATCTACAGTGGGCTATTTTTTGCATTTATCATGACTATGATGACTGTCGTGATAAAAAAATTACTCAACAAAGATCATCAAAATCTCACGGGAACTCAACGTGATATGGTTGATTTGCTCACCAACAAGCCTTGGTTAATTTTATTAGGCATGGGCTTTTTGACCATGATGTTCAACGGTATAAAGTATGGTGTAATTGCTTATTACTTTAAATATCAGGTTGGCAGCGAACTGATGGCAGGCCAATACTTCGTTGCGTTATTAGTGGTGTCTATCCTCGGCGCTCTTGCCACTGGTAAACTTGCCGAACTAATAGGCAAACGTAATTTATTTATCATCTCTTTAATATTAAGTGGCTTATTAACCACAGCATTTTATTGGGTGCCTGCTGACAACATTGTTGCCATATTTACTTTTGGTTGTGCAGCTGAATTTTTTGCTGCCATGATGCCTACCCTGTTTTTTAGCATGTTAGGGGATGCTGCCGATTATTCTGAGTGGAAAAACAAACGCCGCGCCACGGGCTTAATTTATTCCGCAGGGACGTTTGTGCAAAAAACTGGCGGCGGTTTCGCTGGGGCATTAGTATTAGTGGTATTGGCAGGCTATGGCTATAACGGCATGAATGAAGCAACCATTACGCAATCATTACCTGGCATGCAACTATTAATGAGTTGGATCCCCGCAGCATTTGCTTTTTTAGGTGCCGCCTTGATGCTTATCTATCCGTTGACACCCGCAATGACGCAGAAAATCACGGAAGACTTGGCTTTTAGACGCAGTAATGTGTAAATTATATTTCATTATCAATACGTTTTTATAAAGTGCGAATAATAACGCTAGGAAATTAATGGCTACAATTTATCAAGTATCAGAACTTGCAGGTGTCTCTCTCTCTACGGTATCAAGGGTTCTGAACGACAATGATTATGTAAGTAAAAAAACCAAGAAAAAAGTGCTCGAAGCAATGCAGCAACTTGGCTATCAACCCAGTTCTATTGCCCGTTCTTTAGCATCGAGTCGTACCAGTAGTGTTGGTGTTTTAGTCTCTGAACTAGACGGCCCGTTCTTTGGCCAAATGATGTCGGCGATAGAGCAGCAACTTCGTGCCGCAGGTAAGCATGTTATTATTACCGCAGGGCACAGTGACGAAGACAAAGAGAAAAATGGCTTTGAATTTTTAATCAGTCGTAACTGTGATGCCATAATTGCCCATGTGGAAATAGTATCGGACGAATATCTAATTGAACTTAGTAAGGGAAAAATCCCCATTTATTTAATGAGCCGTTATGTTGAGGAAATTAAAGACAACTGTATTAGTCTTGATAACGTTCTGGGCGGTTATCTTGCCACTAAAACGATGATCAATAAAGGTCACAAAAATATTGCTTATATTGCGGGTCCACAATTTAAAGTTGATGCGTCAGACCGACTCGTAGGACATAAAAAAGCGCTTGCTGAATACAATATAGCCTTTGATGAAAGCCTTTTTTACATTGGCGACTTTAAAGAAACCGGCGGCAATGATGGCTTAAAACATTTTATTGAAAATAAAGCGCAATTTAGCGCAATTGTCTGTGCCAATGATGAAATGGCCTCAGGTGCGATGAAGTTCGCCAGAGAACACGGTTTTAATTTACCGAAAGATCTCGCCATTATGGGCTACGATAACGTGATTTTCACCAATTACCTTTACCCAACTCTAACAACCATAGATAACCCAGTCCCAGAGATGGGCAGAATGGCGGCTAACCTTGTACTTAAAGACATTTACAAACGCCCTGGCATTACAATTAATCGTGTATTCCAGCCGACTCTCGTTTTAAGAGACTCCACGCCAGATATTAATTAATGCGGTAAAATCATTCGTTCACTAGGTTGAATTTTCAACTAACAAATTTGCTGATCAGCTAAACTTAGATTCAGCCCATGCAATTCATTACGTACCCATCGGCCATCTAAGTATTGTTCAAGGTGGTCTTGGGCAAATGTTAAAAAACTACGCGCAGCATGAGCAATATGCCGATCAGTGCGGATAACAAAGTACCAATGACTTGCTAAGCTTGCATCACTTACAGTTAATACTTTGAAGCCATGATCTCCTATTGGCAACACATGGCGAGACAGCACACCAATTCCCATTCCTGATGATACTGCAACGCGAATAGCCTCATTACTTGCCATTTGCACGCTGTTACTCAGTACTAAACCGCGTCTTTGCAGTTCGCTCTCAAATAACATCCGAGTTGCAGAGCCAGGCTCTCTTAATAAAAAGCGGTATTTCACTAGCTCAGAAAGTGCAACGTGTTGTTGATTAGCTAATGGATGATCAGTAGGCACAATAAACTCAAGCGGGTTTTTTAAAAAGCGTGCCGCTTTTGCATGTTCAAGTGACGGTGGATGGCTAAATACATAAATATCATCTTCACCGCGTTCAAAGCGCGCTAACACCTCTGCTCTATTGCCAATCTCAAGAGGCAACTCAACATGAGGATGCAAATTACTATAGGGCCCGAGTAATTTTGGCAAAATATATTGTGCGGTATTCACCATGGCGATTTTACATCGCCCGCGCTCACCCCCTTTGAGTTCAGCTAAAAAATCGTTGTAATCATCAAAGTGGCCAAACACTCGTTGGCAAGTCCTAAATAACTCATGCCCGGCTTCTGTGACATGCAGTTTTTGTTGCTGCATAATCACCAGCGGCTCATCTACAGCCTCTTGTAAACGTTTAATTTGCAGCGACACCGTTGGCTGAGTTAAGTGTAAACGCCGTGCGGTTTCACTGATCGAGCCGGTTTTTACTACACTCATAAACACTTCAAGTAGCCGAAAAGAAATATGTCTTAAATCCATCGCTATCTCATCCCCTCAGGTATTAATCAGCCCATAGATAATAACCTATAACTAACTACCAATCATTTTATTATTTACAATGCATGACTTTATCTACAATAGCGCAACTTTAAATTAATAGGAGAAAGGTGTGCCAGATATTGTTGTAATGTTTTTTGTTTTGGGTTTAGTTGCGGGGATTTTACGTTCTGATCTCGTTATTCCAAAAGCAACTTACGAGACCTTAAGTTTGCTGCTGATGCTGACCATAGGCTTAAAAGGCGGCATGGTATTACACGGCAATCTTAGTTGGCAATTATTGCCAGAAATGGGCTCGGTGATGCTGCTTGGCGCATTTATACCTTTAATGCTCTACCCTATTTTAAAATATGTGATAAAACTTTCGGTAGCGAACAGCGCAAGTATCGCCGCCCATTATGGCTCCGTAAGCGCGGGGACATTTGCAGTCGCCCTCGCTTATGCTGAATCGGCGCAGCTAGCAGTAGGTGCTGAAGTAACCCTGTATTTAGTGATGCTAGAGCTTCCCGCGATTATCGTCGGGCTGTTACTTTATCGACGACTTGATAAACAACATAGTGCCGATAATACCTTATCGCTTAAAGCACTCTGGCATGAAACCTTAACCAATAAGAGCGTTATTCTCCTCGTAGGCGGTGTTGTTATTGGTATGATGTATGGCACACAGCAAGGCAGCCAAGTAACTGGATTATTAACCAATAGTTTTAAAGTCGTGCTTGCATTATTTTTACTCGAAATGGGTTTAACGGCAGCGCAAACATTACGCCCTATACCTTGGCATCACTGGAAACTGACACTATTTGCTATAATCAGTCCATTAATATTAGGCGCGATTGGAGTCAGTGTCGGCACTTTATTAGCGCTTGAGTTAGGCTCAATCGTTATCTTGGGGAGTTTAGTGGCCAGCGCATCTTATATTGCAGCGCCTGCCGCTATAAAAGCCGCAATCCCCAAAGCCGATATAGGTCTGGCTATGCTCAGTTCACTAGGCATCACTTTCCCATTTAACGTACTTATCGGTATCGGTTTGTATCATCAACTTGCTGTTGCGATGCAATAAATTAAACAATAGATAAGGGCTATTTAGCCCTTATCTATCTATAAGTTAAGCAAGCTCGGGCCATTGAATTGACTTACTGTCTTTGCCATTTTTACAGCTAAGTGGATCATTACCTTTATAATTTTTGCATCCCCAAAACTGCCCTTTTGCGCTATTGCGTAATACCATTTCAGCACCGCATTTATCACACGTTGGCACTAGATGGTTACAGGCTGTATTTATACATAATTTAAACCCTGTATAGCGACTGCGAGTCATTGGGCTTTGGCACTGCTCGCACGATTTTTCTTTATGCTCACAACGCGGAAATAACGAACAGCCGTAGAATGGCCCAAAACGACCACTGTGTTTTTTTAATACCCCGCTATCACAGCGCATACAGTTTATATCTGCGATATGTAATTGATCAACATCACTAGTAAATTCATCCAGTTCTATGTCATGTTCAGCAATTAACTCCGAGACAAAACAACTGCTATTGGTCATATCAGCAATGATGTAGGCGCGGTGTTTTGCGCGCGTTAGTGCAACGTAAAATAACCGTCGCTCTTGTGCGTAAGCGAAGTTTTCTGGCGCTGGTAATAAAGCTTCGATAATTGCGGGCGCAACTTTTTCAGATGGAAAACCATGTTTACCCTTTTGTAATCCGATAATAATAACATGATCGGCTTCTTTACCTTTTGAGGCGTGAAAAGACTGCGACTGAATTTTTAACAACGGGTATTTAACACTCATGGTTTTAATATCCGTATTTGTTGGTAGCTGAAACCAAAATCGCGCTAAAAAATACACGGTTGTGGGTTTACATGCCTTGCTGTGTATTGTGCAGAGTATGTCATCAATCGCACCATTTAATAGTTCAGGAATGTCACTGTAATAACTATTTTTATAACCAATAGACGCATTACTACTGCGCCTTAATAACGACACACTAGGATGTGAAACCTGAGTTAAAGAAGTAATCGTTTTATCAAGCTGCGCGGGATTTTTACTAATAAATGCTGAGGCAACTTCACCAATTTTATTATTGAAACGAAACGTAAGATCCAGCGCCGTTTGCGTAGTAAAGCCAAAATACGTTGCAAACTCAGTGGTCAACTTAATATCAGCGCCGCTGAATCGGTAAATTGCTTGCCAATCGTCACCCACTGCAAATACTGAACTACCCTTGTTGCTATCGCGAAGTGCTTTAACCAATCGTGCTCTTGGCTGTGATATATCTTGAAATTCATCAACCATAATATAACGCCAAGGCGATTTAAACTTGCCCGACTCAACATACTCGATTGCCTTGATAATCATATCATCAAAGTCAATTTCACCGCGCTGCTGCAAGTGAGCGTTGTAGTTAGATAAAATTGGTTTTAATAGCGCCAACGCTTGGGTTGTTTGTTTGGCGTCAAGGGAGCGTTTAATGACATCAACTTCATCAGCATCAGTTAAATAAGCCGCCTTATATAAACTCAGCAATTGACTAAATAACGCAGCTAATACGGTGATCCTGCCAGTTTCTTTTAAGCTTTCGAGCAGTGATTCTAAGGGCAACATCTGTGTTTTCACGCTCGCACTTAAAAGCGCTTGTTCAAGTTCGCTTAACAGCTTACCTTGTTTATGTTGCCCATAAGTCAAAGCTATACAGTGAGTGTTATTACTGGCATGAGTGGTATTTTTCCAATCAATTTCGCTATGGTATTGCGCTTTATCAATGTAAGGCGCAGTATTGCCAGCGTCATCGATGCCGTAATATTCAATGTAAATATCGTACTCAGGTAAATAAAAATCAGGCTTGTACTGTCTGCGTTCAATGGTTTTTACGTCAACTTTATAAGGCGCTTCGTATTGATAATCTATGCCGTGATAAAACAGCCAATTAGCTATATATAACTCACCAAAGCTTTTTACCTTGTCGCCTTTTAGGCTACGGATATCGTTATCATTTAAGTAGCTGTAATAATCACCCAATGTTTTAAAATCAAATTCATTTTTTTCAACATAATAGTATTTACTAAAATAATCTAAAACCAGATGACGATACTCGGCACTGTTTTCAATCAATGATTCAAAGCACTGCTGCACCCATTTTGCTTTCGCTTTTTCGTCTTCTGCAAATACACTCATAGTCGGTTTAGCACGTTCAACTTGTGAGATAATCGCCAGTCCGACACTATGAAAAGTAGCGGCTTTTATTTTATCGGTGGCGAGCTTATTTTCGATCCGTTGATCCATTTCATCAGCAGCTTTGCGACCATAGGCCAGCAATAAAATATCACTATAAATTGCCTGCTGGCTTTGCACTAAAAACCCAGCCCTGCCAATCATAACACTGGTTTTACCGGTGCCTGCGCCAGCCAATAACAAGTTATTATCGTCATCAATCACACAAGCACGTCTTTGACTTAGTGTTAATGGATTTGCTTCAACACGGTCAAAAAAAGCGTGGTGTAGGTTAAGTTGCTTAGTAACGTATTTTTGTTGTAGATACTGGGTAAGTGCAGCATCCCAGTTTGCATATTGCTCTAATACGTTTATTTTTTTATCCACTAAAACAAATGCGGGGCTGTTTTTTATCCACGGCAACCAACGGTCATGCTCTTGCTGTGCCAACCGCTGAATACGACTAACATAAGACTGGCGTAAATATCGCTGCTTGACCAGTTTTGTTATTTTATTAAGAAAAGTGTCAAGCTTAGCTTCATTAGCGTTCACCCAATAGCGTTCAAATTCAGCTTGAAATTTACGGTGAGCACCATATGCCAGCAGCGAAAATGTATGATTTTGTTGTGCCGTAACAAAAGAAATCGTTTGACCAAACAAGCCGAAAGCAAACGACGGCGGTGCCTCCAAATCACTCCAACTTATTTGTCTAGTTGAGTTACCTTGGCAAATAGTCAACATATGGTGATCAAACGCCAACATGGCTTTATTAGAAAACATCCTGCCAAACAGGCTAACTGCAATAGAATTCATTACTGCTGAATTCCTAAATAAAAAGAGTGAATTACCGGTATTTTAAGTTAATCAGCTGGATAAGTGTGAAAATAACGGCAATTATTTTAGCGTAGTTTTTCATCTGGATTTAAAAAGAACATTTTCTTCCAGCCTTGGCTTTGCGCGGTCATTAACCATGGGTACGGTAGTAACGATAAAATAGAGTAATGTACGTGAGGTTGTTTACCTGCCGCATTCCCCGTGTCTCCTAAGCTACCAATCAGCTCACTGACTGCAACATAGTCTCCTGCACTTACCGAATAACTTTCTAAGTGGGCAAAGTAATGCAGTCGCCACTTAGGCCCAAGTAATGCCACCACTTTACCACCGCGCTTTAGCTCACCTGAATACAGCACCACACCACTTACCGAAGCAACCACTGCCGTGTGTTTTTTGCCAAAAATATCTATCCCTTTGTGTACACCTGATTTACCCCAAGGGCTATACCAAAAGGTATTATGATGCCAATCATTTGCTGTTGCACCTTTGACTGGGATCACTATTTTTTCAGGTATGAGCAGCCCAATAACAAGGACTGTAAAGAACGTTAGTCCCATGTACTTCATCACTTTCATTACAACTTCCTTGAAATAGTTTAACAGTGAAATAGTTCATTATTGTTTGATACGTGTGCAACCAGCCACTCACACAACTCATGTGTTAAACTATCTTTTTTAAGCTGTAATTGGTCTACCTGCTGCGTTTTAACCGCCGTTAGCCATGCCTCTAGCATTGACTCAAAGCCCCGTTTATATAGCGTTGCTTGCCAATCATTTTGCATCGCGCTCTGCTGTATTCCATTGACCATAGAGGTCATATTGGTTAGCGATTCAAACCGCCACTTTTCATTCAAACCGGTTATTTCAACCACTTCTTCATTACAGCCACTTAATCTATCCATAGCGCCTTGAAATAACCGCCCCTCAAACTCAAAACTAACATGTATTGCTGCCAATAAGCCTTGTGGATCTAGCTGTGAAAACACCTGTAACTGGTTAAGTTGATCAAAACGCTCTACATTTGCAAAATGGCATAAACTATCAACCACATGGATGAAGTCATCAAAAATAAAAGTGCGTGGCTGTGCTGGTAAATTTAAGCGGTTTTTTTGCCATTTAAGATGGCGTATTTGTGGCTTTGCAATATCGGCCATAATTGGTAAAAAGCGACGATTAAAACCTAAAAATAATGGCGTGTTATGTTTAGTTGCTAACGCAATAAGTTGACTTACCTCACTAAAACTATACGCTAATGGCTTATCCACAAACGTAGCGATTTTTTGTTCAAGTGCCTGCTTCGCAAACGTAAAATGAGACTCAGTATTAGTGTGGATCATCACCCCATCGGGCTTACACGCCAGTACCGCTTGGTAATCTGTAAAGCACTTTTGAACCCGATACTGCTTCGCTAACTGCGTTAATGTTGTCAGGTTTCGTGTACAAAAAATAGGATCGATCTGTGCATGTTGCGTGGCAATAGGTAAATATGCTTTTTGTGCTATATCCCCAAGCCCGACTAAAGCGATTGTTAGCTGGTTCATTTTTACTACTGCCTCTTGATGAAAAATAAAAACACAGCATACCAAGTTATTATTTAGATTGATAAAACAACTACAAATTTTAAACAATTTCGCTAAAAAAATGATACCAAAATGACGTAAATAACCGGTTAATTTACCTAACTTAGCGTTCTAAATAAAATGTTGAGTAAATATTCAAATATAACTTTACTTGTGTTCAAAATCGGATTAAATTCGCCGCAAAATTAACCAACCAAAAATAATTGCCAGCTATTAAAACACTCCAACGCAATTATTTATGCCCTTTAAATCGGATTCTTTAATGGTTGAGCTCGCTGCCAGTCATAAACCAAATAACCCACTTGCGCCTGTTATTGGTTTGTCTTTTTTTGCTATTGCCTCAGGCTTTTTAATGAGCCTAATTCCTTTATCATTGAGCGCCTTTGGGCTTGATAATGAACTTGCCTCTTGGTTAGCTAGTGTCTTTTATCTTGGCTTATTAATTGGTGCTTTTTTTATTGAGCGTATTGTTGCAAGAGTAGGCCACCGTCATGCTTTTCTGGCATTTCTGGGGTTATTAATTTTCAGTGTTGCAGCACAGCTTATTTTACCTAATGCCAACGTGTGGCTTTTAGCCCGCTTTGTAGCTGGTATCGCCGTAGCTGGGGTATTTGTGGTGGTTGAATCTTGGTTACTAATGACTGACACTGCCAAAGCACGAGCTAAACGATTAGGCCTGTATATGACATCCCTGTACGGTGGCAGCGCCGTTGGCCAACTAGCTATCGATCCGCTTGGTACCAGTGGCCCACTCCCCTATTTGTTTGTTATTGCTCTATTATTTTTAGCGATGTTAGCACCGCTGCTGATTAAATCAGGGCAACCGCAAAGTCAGCACTCGCAAAAACTACAATTAACTGAGTTAAAAAAGCTCAGTCGCCCAGCAATTTTAGGCTGTTTGGTATCAGGATTAGTACTTGGCCCAATATACGGTTTAATGCCAGTATATATCGCTGCCCAAAGTGAGCAGGCCGCTTTTACTGGCACCTTGATGGCGGTGATTATTTTAGGCGGTATGTTAGTACAGCCGTTGGTGAGTTATTTATCAACACGAATGGCAAAAAGCTTATTAATGGCATTATTTTGTTTATTTGGCGCGATGGGTGTAGTTGGTATTATGCAAGCTGTACACTTCAACGTATTGATGGCCAGTTACTTTATTTTAGGGGCTGCAAGTTTTGCACTCTACCCCATTGCCATCACCTTAGCCTGTGACGCATTGCCAATCGAAAAAATAGTCTCAGCAACGGAAATTATGTTACTGAGTTACAGCTTTGGCTCGGTCTTTGGGCCTTTGCTTGCTGCCAACCTATTTGCTTCAGCTAACGGCATTATGTTGTATTTAGGCGGTTGTTTATTCACCACCTGTATTTATATGCTGATCAAAAGCCTTAAAGGCATCTCCACTGACAATACCCCTGTGGCAGGATAAGCCATAGCCTAATAACGCAAAAACCCCATGCTGAGTTAACAGTATGGGGCTTTAATTCAAGTAATAAGGCCTAATTTATAAAGATAGGTATTCTTTAGCACGAGTAAGGTTATGCGATACCATCGCGCTATCAGCCATTTGTGCAGCTTCATATAAATCTGAAAGACCAGCGGTATCATTTTTAGCCATCATACGTGATACACCGCGATTACTTAATGCAAACGATGTTAATTCACGTAATTTCATTTTTGGGCCTTCGCTTTGTTTTAGCAACGCAATCGCTTTAGTACAAATAGTTTCTGCTTGCGCGTAATTTTTTGATTTCACGTTTAGTGCGCAATTATTAAATGATTGTTCAACTGGCTGTGGCGCTGTTGCTGTCTCAATAACCATTAATTTGTAATCACTTTGATCAGCCAGAGCAACAGCTGAACATGTTAATAGTGAGCTAAGAGCAATAGTTTTGATAAGTGTACGTTTCATGATTATATTCCTATTTGATTATTTGCCTAAATCGTGTCGTATCTGGTGCCGACAATTGAACTTTAGAGTGTTAGCTCAATTTCAACAAACGATAAAAATAAACCTAATAGGTGAAGAAAATTAACTTATAGACTTTATAAAAATGAATTGTTACTGAAACTAGATTGAGCAACACAACTAAAAGGTGTCAATATCGACACCTTTTTATCTATAAACAGCTACTTTATGTTTTTAATATGCGAGCTAATAATGCTGCTATTACTGATAAAATGTTTTTTCTGGGCTGGAAGGCGTTTGCACGAATGGTAAAGCAGGATCGTTCGTTAGCGTTTTTTCAGCTGTGGTACTAGGTATTATAGGGCTTGGGCCGACTGAGCCTTGCGTTGTTTCTGTGTTCAAAATTAATGGTAAACCATCTTTACCACCACCTATCACTACAACTTTACTATTGTTAGATTTGGCCAACTCCACTGTAGCTTCAATCCCTCGCCAGCGTAAATATGTTTCAGAAATACCACCACTGACTGTTTGCTGAAAATCTCTGATCCCTTCTGCTTCGGTCTTCTTACGCTGCGCTTCTTTTCTAGCAACAACTAAACGCATGTCGTATTCTTCGTTCAAATAATTTTGATTCACTTTTGCGATAATCGCATTATGTACCTTTTCTGGTATATTAACGCGCTTGATCAGCATATCATCCAAATTAACTAGCACTTGCCCTGAGTGCGTCGCTTTTTCTTGCTGTAAAATTGTCTGCTCTTGTAATTGCAGTTCCTTTAAAACTTCATCTAGAAGCTCATTTTGCACTTGTAAACGCATATTACCGTACACTTGCTCTGCCGTATAACGCGATACAATCATGATCACCGCAGAATTAACTTCTGGTAGTACTGTTTCTTTTAGGTAATCCGTACCAACTAACTTATGTAGATAAGGTATTTGTGAAACCACTGGCCGATAACGCACAGTCACATCTAACGAAATTTGTAAGCCTTGGGAAGTAATAGCGTGAATTGTTTCATCAGCAGTTTGAAACCGACTTGAATAAAGCGTTAGCGTATCCCAAGGCAGAACTAACACTGTTCCTTCATCAAATGGTTTTTCCAAATAGGTACCACCGCCTAAACGTTTCCACAAAACTCCGACTTGGCCTGAATCAATTTTAATAAACATCACTGGCACCAGCACCATGCCTAGAAACATAAAAACCAGTAATGTGATCCCAGCTCTAAAACGCCATGACAAAATACGTTTATGAAATTTAGGCTTATAACGTTTAATAAAACGCATACTGATATTTGTGATTATTAATGCAAGTAGTAAACCCACAAGCACCAACAGAGTTAAATCGGGAGTAATGACAATATTCATGATGAGACCCCATTGCTTACAATATCGTTATTATCGGTTAACTGCCCTTCCACCATTTTTAAATGGGCATCAGCTAAATGAAAGTATGTATCATCATGGGTAATTGCAATCACTGTATTTCCTCTTGCTTTGAGTCGTGGTAATACTTGCTCGTAGAATTTACGCCTAAAAATAGGGTCTTGATCGGCAGCCCATTCATCAAAAATATATACAGGTCGATTTTCTAAAATTGTACTCAATAACGCTAAGCGCTTTCGCTGCCCTGACGATAAGTCAACAGTGCTAAATTGACCATCGACGATACTAACTTTGGTGTTCATTTCTAAAAATGCCAACCATTCATCAATTTCTTGTTGTTTTGTATCGTGAATACCATACAGCTGTTTAAATAAATGAAAGTCAGAAAATACCGCTGTAAACAAGCTACGATAACCTTGCAGTGAAGTTTCATTGAGCTGTTGACCATCGAGGAGTATTTTTCCAGCCTGTAACTCATATAGACCTGTGAGCATACGAATAAAGGTAGTTTTTCCGCTCCCATTTCCCCCAGTAATAAAAGTAATTTTGCCTCGCTGCAGCTGAAAATCAATGGGACCAACTACAAAGGCATGTTCACCAGGAGTACGATTATGCTGATAATATGCACCACTTAGTTGTATCTGTTCAAATGTTGCGAGCTCAGCATGAGCCGATTTAGTATGTTGAGTTTTTTCCTGTTCAGACTGTAACTCCTTTTCCAACGCTAACACATTTTGTCCAGCTTCACTGGCAGCGGTAAAAATAGGAATACCGCCGACAATACTGGTGATTGGGCCAATTAAAAACAGCGAAGCTGTGGTAACTTTAATAACCACATCGGTGTAGACATGCGATAACACCGGTACAATAAAAACCATAGCCCCAGTTGCCGCAAAAAAACTGATTTGCGATAAAATAAAATCGCTGGCAAACAAAGTTTGTGTTTTCGTCTTAGAGCGTTTAGCGCGCGCTGAGTCCATTGCAAACTCATATTCAAGATCATCCGCTCTTGGAACACTTAGCTTTACTTCTTTAAAGCCATCGAGTAAATCAGACAAGCGTTGAATTAATTTGTTTTCGCTCTCAAATGACTGCTGCATATTCTTTTGTATTTCGTCTGCCCGAAGCCGGTGAATGCTGCCGCCAAGCATAATCAATACGGCCAACACAATGAAAGCCACAAAGGAGTGATATGCAATATACATAGATGTAAAAAAAACTAAGCTAATTGACTGACCTATAATCACAAACAGTTGCGCAGACTGAGAAATAGTCTGTAATTCTTTGCTTAGCGTAGTAAAAATTTTCTCTTTACCAATCTTCTCTAAGGTCGCCAGTTCAGTATGACGAACACATTCAAACAACTCGACACGTAACCCATCTATGGCTTGTTCAACCATTTTTGCAGCTTTAGTCATTAATCTATGTTGGGTGAGACCATAAATAGCAATGGTTAACGAAAATAAAGCGAGATAATAAAGAATATGATTTTCGCGGTGAATATCAGCAATATTTTCCGCAACATTATTTATTAGCGCTAAAACGAGGGCATTTGCTAATCCGGAAATACAACCTAGCGCAGCAAAAGTTCTTTTTTTAACTGTGATGTTTCGACTAATTAAATCGTATAATACCATTTTAGAATCTTTTATTGTTTTTTGATGGTCTTTATCAACACTCATTAACGTACAGCTGAATAATATTACCACTGCTTTAAAACCAGTGGTTTAACTAAGCTATATAACTAATTGAGCGTTAAACGTTGTTATCCATGTCGCTGTATTACTTGTTATGTATCTTGGCTATGTGTTGCATCTTTTTTGTGCGCAAAAATTAATATTAATAAACCGACAAAAGGTGTCAGCATCAGCGACAGCAAAAAAAAGCCTACCGGGCCTGCAAAAGTGTTTCGCCCCCAGTAACCACACAATAAACATAATCCTAAATATAAAATGACGATCATTATTAATTCCTTTTCAGTTAAGCTGTAATCAATTGATAAATAAACCAGCAATAACTGCTGGTTTATTTAGGGTTTAGCTCATTCTACTTACACTGCAGCTTGGCTTTGTTGAGCACTTGCATCACCTTTGTCTTTACGATACTTCGCTGCGATCTCAGAGATATCACCTTTAATACTCGCTAAATTAAGGTCTATCAATGTACCGCCATTTTCAAAGTGTCGAATAAACGTAGAACCGACTGCATGCGAAGATGCCGCCGAGATCACTGGCATAAATGCAATGGAACTAAGCGTTCCAATGATAGGTATAGCTTTAAGGAAACTACTCAAGCCAGCCCCTCCCAATGTCTGTGGAAAAGAGCCACCAATTACCGCACTAATAGTGCCTCGCAGCTTATTCTCACTATAGGATTGGCCATATACCTTAGCAATCTCATCAATCATTTTTATTTGAATACCTGTCAAAGCTACCAAATCAACCACTGGAATTGGAATAAGTCCGCTGCCAAATGACCATTTGCTATACTTATCGACGATGATCTGCGCTACAGCAACTCGATTTTCTGCTTCAACGAGATCTGCTTGTTGCTCAGAAACGGTGTCAGTATTCGCCTTTTCGTCCTTCGCTGTTTTTGCCGCTGTCATATTTTTTCCTCTATGAATTAAATTAACAGTTGTTGAACCCACCAAATTACTGCTCTAGTAAAACTTTAGTCAGTAACTTGCCCTTTTTCACTTTTCTTTTCATATTCATGAAAAGAAAAGTAATACTTTGCATAAACATGCAAACAGTAATTGGACTACAACCACTCCTTGTTCAGGTTTGGTTCCAACTTTATTAGTACTTAGCCCACAGCCAGTACAAGAAACTAATCAATTCAATTCTTTTGACATTCACCAATTCATCGACACAACTTTACGCATCAATTAATATCGCTTGGCACTTATCTTCTCGGTGCTTATCAATGTAAAAAATTATATTTCTGATCTCACTTGCAATGCAGTCCGACTCTAGTCCTGTTTTAACGTAATTACTAAAGACCATCACTGATTGATCCCGTTCCACTAAACGGTTAAAGCTTGTCACCCATGAATAAGGATAACTACCTGAGTACTGTAAAAATTTTTCATATTTTCGCAGGTTTGCATCAGCAGGATCTGATGGACAATCGGCAACTTTGCCAAACTGTAAAGGGTCAATAAATGTAACAAACCAACCATAACCATAGTATTCGCATTGCGTACTGTTACCGGTATTAGAATAAGGTGCAAATGCCACTAATTTTTGTGCCTCATCTAAAATTTTACTTGTGTATAATGCCTGATCCCACTTATGCATATCAGTCACTGTTGAGTACATATCACCAGCAGAATAAAGTACCAATGGATTGCTATAAGGATTCTTTAAAATATTCTCGTATGGCGCAGGGCCGCCAACTAATGGCGGTCTGCCATTGGCTAGTGGTAAATATGGGTTTTGATTTGAGATATAGCCTGTGGTCATATTTTGATACACGCCAATGGCGCTAAATGAACCACTATCGTTCATATTAATGGGATCTAATATCTGTTCTTTAAGAAGGTTTTCGAACCAAAAGTTACGGTCAATATCGCCTTGGCTACCCGCAGCTATTTGCTCAATAATATTGCCGACCAAATAATAATTACAATTACTATATTGATACTTAGAGCCCGGAGTAAATGTCGGTTTTTCATCTTGTTCTGTACAAGTACAAAAACGATTACTGAAATCTTCAGGCCCATTTAAATTTAGCGTTTGATCATAAAGAAACGGCCGCCAACCATAATTATCATAAACGTCTTCATTATCACTGTAATTATTAATGCCTGAAGACATAGTCAATAAATTGTGCAATGACACATCCGCACATTGATTTTTAGGAAACCAAGGTAAATAGTCACCTATAGTCTGTGTTCTTAAATCTTTTCCTTTGAGCATTTTCATTAACATGGTTGCCGCAAATGCTTTAGTGTTAGAACCAATTCGGTATTTTGACTCTGTAGTATTTGCAATATCATATTGCATATTTTGCGGTCCACAATTAGCCTCGTATACAACCGCATCAGCAGAAGTAATATACACAGTGCCAAAAAAGACTAAAGTGTCACAATATTCTTGCACTGTTGCAGCAATCATTTCTATCTGAGCCGCTGTGATAGTGACATTTTTTGCTACACTCTTTTTTTGCAAACAAGACGCTAAAATCAAACTTAATAAGCAGACAATCATGATTTTAAACTTTACATGCATAAGCCATTTCATTATTATTCTCCTGTAAATAGCCACATCTCTTTGCCAAAATCATCACTGCTAACAAAGTGAAAATAGTCTTAGTAAACTTATTGTAATAACAACCAGTTAAGCCATGCCAACCAGTACTTTTCGAGGACCGCTATATGCTTCTCGTCCATGGGTGTACAGCATGTTATCAAGCAACAAAATATCATTACGCTGCCATTGATAAGAGAATGTAAGCCCACGATACACATCATTGATTGCTGCTATGTCTTGTGGGTCAATGTCCGTGCCGTCACCGTAGTACGCATTACGGGGCAAATTTGCTTCACCAATACTACTTCGCATTGATTGCACCACGGCACTGTCCATACTTGAACAATGAAAAAGATGGGCTTGATTAAACCAGACTTTTTCACCACTTGAAGGGTGAGTGACAACAGCAGGGCGGCATTGGCGTGTTTGCAATTTATCGCCATTGACCCATTCGAACTGTATGTCGTTTGCATGGCAATACTGTTCAACATCACTTTTACTCTGTGTTTGAAACACTTCTTGCCAAGGTAAATCAATATCGCCGTAGTTTCGCACGTACATGACGCCTAACCGCTCAAACTTTTCTCTGATCCGCATGGGTATGTGGTTATACACCGCACGACTATCGGCCAAGGGCGTATTGCCCCCAGTCGTCGCTGGCACCACACAGAAAAACCCCATTCTCTTAGGCCAATTATTCGAATATGCATTTTCGTTGTGTTGTAAAATCACCTGATCTGCATGGTATTCTGTGGTGGTATAAATATTATTCTTCAACGCAGTGCGTGGCGATGAACGATAAACATACTGCTTTAGAGGCTCACCAAAAATAGTTTCTAAAATAGTACTAAATTGGTGAGTACTCACAATATTTAGCCCTCTCAGTAGCGCTAAACCATCTTGATTTACCCAATCATTTATTAAGTCAGTATTGGCTTTAACCCATGCCAAACCACTTTGCTTTTGAGCGCTCATATCATGCACACGGCAATCGCTATTGTCAGTGCAAAAATCCATATCTATTGCTAATAACTGATCCATTTCATTCCCGTCCTTTTATAGGTAGAGGTTTACTGTAGAACATTTTTCACCCACTTGTTAATAAAGTGTATATTTACTTGCAATTTGTTCAACGATTGCAGCAACAAACTGATGCTGTAAGATTGACAGATGATTACCTGTGATCTCTATTGCCGAAAGTTCAGGGTTAACTACTCGCCAGCCCATATCATCAGCAAGCAATTGGCCTGCAAACTCTTTGGTATCGTGTGCTTTTATAACCATAAGCGGCACCTCAAGTAACTCTCTATTTATTTCTACCTTTGCTTGTAACTGCGCTTTATATACGCATTGCAGTGTTAGCAATTGACGAGCACTGAACTGGTAGCCCGCAGCGGCTAAATGCTTACTTAACCACTTTGTTTGTTGTTCATCAGCAAGCGTGCAATATAACTGCTGCTCATCGTCAGTTAAGTTCAATTGAAAAAATTCACTCAGGTTCGCTATTAGTAACGCTGCTATTTGCCTGTCTTGCAGTTCTAGCACAGCTGAATTAGGCATAGGCGTATCAATTACTAGCAGTGAGGCTGGAGCTTTATTGCGCAGTACTAATTGCTGCGCCATTTGATGAATAACAAAGCTTCCAAATGAATGACCAACCAAGTGAATATTAGCGTCTATCCCCTGCTCAATTAATGCGTTGCAGTAATGGTGTGCGGTCAGTGACAATGAATTAATAATATCTGGCTCTAAAGCGATCAGATCTGGCTGCAAACCATAAACAGGAATACGTTGATCTAGTTGATTAACCAATGCCTGATAGATCATCAGTAACCCTCCCGCACCGGCGACTAAAATCACCGGCTGAAACCCTTGTTCACCGGCCTGTAAACAGACTAAAGTTGTAGGCTGAAAATCAGCAGCGTGGCTTTTTTGTAATTGCTCAATTGCCTCAGCTAAAGCGTTTACAGTACGGTGGCGAAATAACATATCAATAGATACCGTTAACTGCATCTGATAGCTCAATTGTGATACCAAGCGCATTGCCAGTAATGAATGACCACCCAGCATAAAGAAATCATCGTTGATCCCCACTTGCTCTATGTTTAACAACTGACTAAATTGTTCAACCAATAATTTATGCAATAGCGTGATCGGCGCACTATATGAAAAGTCATTACGACTACTCAATTGTTGCGCTGTTTTACTAAGCTGTTTTCGATCAATTTTGCCATTATTTGTACAGGGTAAGCTGTCAACAAATTGAACATTTTGTGGCACCATATACTCGGGCAACACACCAACTAAAGCACGAATTAGTTGCTCACTGGCTCGCTCTAGCTCACCCACATCAACAAATGCAACTAGCTGCTCATTGCCACTTTTATCTTTACGAACCACTACAGCACAGGCGTTTATTTGTGGCAACGCAAGTAAATGACGTTCTATTTCGGGTAACTCAACACGATAGCCGCGAATTTTAACTTGTTCATCTAAACGCCCTAAGAACATTACTTCTTGGGTATTTGTACAACGCACTTTATCACCCGTTTTATATAACCTAACGCCGCTTTTTGGTTCAATAATAAATGCAGCAGCCGTTTTCTTTACATCGTTAAGGTAACCCCTTGCTAACCCTTTTCCACTGAGGTACAGCTGCCCACTAACATAATAGGGAACCGCTCTTAAGTATTTATCTAGAATGTGTAATTGTAGCCCTGCCACTGGTTGGCCAATCGGTACTTCAGAACCTGTATAATCAGTTACCTCAATTAATGTTGCAGAAATAGTTGCTTCTGTTGGTCCATAAGCATTAATCAAAATAATATTATCACTGTAATAAGCTTGCCATTGCTGCAACATTGCGGCTTGCATTTGCTCTCCACCAATTGTGATAATGCGTAACTGATCGGCAAGTGTTACTGGTGCTGCAGCTAATTGATGCCAATAGGCTGTAGGTAAACTCATTAAGGTCAATTGACTATATTGCGATAGTTTAGCTAAATACTGGGTATCGAGTAATTTTTGTTGATCGGCCATCACTAAAGTTGCACCGCTTAGCAAAGTACAAAAAACCTCCTCTGCAAATACATCAAAGCTGCAACTTGCAAACTGTAAGTAATTATCTTGCGAAGTGATCGCATAATTTTTTTGTAAGCACTGCACATAGTTAATAACACTGTGTTGCTCAACCATAACGCCTTTTGGCACCCCTGTTGTACCTGAGGTATAGATCACATAGCATAAATCATGCGGTGTGTAAGTTACTGTTGGGCTGTAATTAGGTTGTAAAGCAAGTGCCGCAGCACAAGTATGAAGATCGATGTTAAGTGTTGGCGGTAATGCGCCCTGCCAGTCTTGTTCGCACGTTAGCAATACTGCAAGCTCTGCATCAGCGGCCATAAACTGCCGCCTTTTTAATGGTAAACTAGGTGCAATCGGTACATAAGCCGCACCGATCTTTAAACTCGCTAAAATAGCGACAATCAAATCACAACCTGGGCTCAAACAGATCCCTATGGTCAAAGCTCTGTCAGAGCCTAGCGTATGTGTGAGTAAGTAATTAGCCAGTCTGTTAGCGGCTGCATCCAACTCATTATAACTCATTGTTTTAACTGGTAGGTTATTGTCATCATTATAATATTTCAACGCTGTTGACTCACCATAACTTGCTACAATTTGTGTAAATCGTTGTTGTAATGTTGTTGCTATATCCCAGCTTACATCTGCCACTTGATTAGCTGATAAACTAAACTCAGCTACCTTATCTATACCTGTTGTAAATCGATGATCGACTAAATCAATTGCTAAGCTAGACAATGGTTGCTCAGGTGCCATTACAAACGCTTGTAATAACTGCTGCAACATAGCCAAGCAATGACTGGCAAGCGGATCATTAAATAGTGCGCTTTGATAACTCAAGGTCAATGAGAGTTGCTCAGCTTGGCCAACAACTAAAGTCATTGGATAATGAGTGAGATCTTTACTGTCATTCGCTAACACCTTAAATGGCATATTTGCAATTTCAGCCAATGGATCTGTCGGGAAATTTTCAAATACATACAAAGCATCAAACAATGGACTGCCATTAGCAATATTACTGTAGTTATGTACTTGGGTTAATGGAGTATGTGCATAATCAGATACAGCTAATAAGCTTTGCTTAACTGACTTTAAATACGCTAACACCGACTGCTCACCCGATGTGGTTAACAACACAGCTTGGGTATTAATGTATAAACCAACCCGTTGCTCAACGTTAGTAAGTTGGCTAGGTCGCCCAGATACTGTTTGCCCAAATAAGGCGTAATCTGAATTGCAACAAACACTCAGCCAATAACCCCAGGCACCTTGCAGTAAATGATTAACTGTTAAACCCTGTTGACGAGCAAACTCAACCAATTGTGAACACAATTCAGGCTCAAGCACTAAGGTTTGCTCAGACACCGTGTTGATATCATCGCTTTGCTTGCGCTGCGCAATATGCTCAACCAATAATGTTGCCTGATCTATATTGGCTAGATAACCTTGCCAAAATTGTTGCTCGGTTGTTTTATCTTGTTGCTGTAGATACTTAATATAGTCGCTATAGTTATCTTTTTTTAGAGATAAACCATGCCCTGCAAGGCGAGCCTGATAATGCTGTAATAACTCTGAAAACAAAACAGGTAATGACCAGCCATCCATGATCAAATGATGGTATGTCCAAATAAATGCCATTTTTGTATCACTCAGAGCAAGCAAACGTAATCGCATACAAGGCGCCGCAGCTAGATCAATACCTTGTTGATATTCCTGATCTGCAATAGCAGTAATATAGGCTTGCTCATCTAGTAGTGATTGTTGTTGCTGCTGCATAATTGCTTCAGTTACCAAGTCAACCTGCAATGGTACATGGTATTTATCAACCACGATTTGCACCGGTCCCACTGGGCTTGCTACGAACGCAGTACGTAATATGCTATGTGTATCAAGTAGCTGGTGCCATGCATACTCGAAAGCTTCGATGTCAAATGCCCCCTCAAGTAACAGTGTCGTTTGTTCATAATAAGCACTATGTTGTGATACTTCACCAGTTCGTTGACTGTGAAACCACATACCTTCTTGCAGTGCACTTAGCGGGTAAATATCAACAATGGCTGATTGCTTAAAAGGGGCTAATAAATGCTGTAACTGATGATTTGCCATCGTTGGCAAGAGTGGAAAATCACTTACCGTATGGCGCTTAATGTCGTCTTGTATGCAATGTTCAAGCACCGTCATAATACTTGCTTGATAATGCGTCATAAATGAAGCGACATCGGCTTCAGCTATACGGGCACCATCATACTCCACATGCATCGACAATTGCTCATTGACTATTGCTGCTGTTAATTGCAGACCATAGTAGGCGTGATTATGTTGGCTATGCAAACTGCCCGCGGATTCTGGCGCATCATCTAATAAACCATTATGTTGCAGCGCACTATCTAGCTGGCCTAAATAATTAAAAAATAGATGATTCTCCGTCGTAATAATCAACGATTGGCGGGTCTTCTCATCTGGATGATAATAACGTAAGGCTCCATATCGACTAGCTTTAGTCGATAAATTGGCTAATTGCTCTTTCATATCACAGATCAAATCGGCAATATTTTGCGTATTGCTAAATAATCGAAATGGATACATAGCAGTAAGCCAGCCAAGCGTTCGAGTACTATCAAGTTGATTATTAAGTAACTCTCGGCCATGTCCTTCAAGGATAATAAGATGATCGTCCAAGTCATAATGCCTAACTGCAGACCATTGTAACGCGGCCAACAGTAGCGTTTGGATACTGGTATTATAAGGTCTATTTGCTGTCGTCAAGAGCTGCTGCGTAGCTGCACATGGGAGCGTTAATGTATGTTGTTGCAGTTGTTTTTTGATTGGCTCTTGCTGCCTTACAAAACGAAAAAAGCTGGGCTTAGTCGCCACAGCAACCAATGCTTGCCAGTGTTTTAAATCATATTCATCTTTACCTTGCGCAATTAAAAATTGACTAATGTCATATAAATTAGCAGTACGAGAAGCAAAACAAATATTCTGCTGTAATTTTGCAGCTGACAACGCTTGGTTAATATCTTCAAGCAAAATGCGCCAAGATACACCATCAATTAATAAGTGATGGGCGATGATCAGCAAGCGGTTATCACTTTGCTGAGCTGAGGTTTTTATATGGCAGATTTGCAACAATGCAGTGCCATCAAAGCGAAAAGCTCCTTGTTGCACTTCACACACTTTCTCTAATGCTTGAGACCAATCATCATTGTGCTCAGCTAGATCAATAAAATGGCAAACGTGATCTACACTAAGATGCTGTTTTATAAAAAATTGCTTTTGCAGGCCTTTATCATCAACGACTAACCGCAAACTATCATGGTGCGCTAATAAAGCGCATGTTAACTCTTTAATATGTTGCACAGTCACTGTTTTATCAACACTGAGTAAGAGTGACTGGTTCCAATGATCAGCTGCTACAAATTGTTGTTCAAAAAACCAATGTTGAATGGGAAGTAATGGCAATGCGCCTGAAAAGCTTTGCTGTGGCTCAACCTGTTTCCGTTGTGGCTGTTTGTGTACCAATTGCTCAGCTAGCACTGCAACGGTACTAAAGTTAAAAATATCAGCTACTGACAAACTAATATTTTGCGCTCTTGCCCGACTGGCAATTTGAATACTGAGAATTGAGTCCCCTCCCGCCGCAAAAAAATCATCATCAACTTGCAGCATCGGCTGATTTAATACTTGTCGATACAAAGTGAGTAGTAAGCTGCTTAATCCGCTTGCTTGTTGTGCTGCAGGTCCTTGATTTAATTGCTGTGTAACAATTTGTTCGCTTGGTGTGCGTAGGTGTTTATGTAATTGCAGATGATCTATTTTGCCATGTGCCGTCAGGGGAATTTCATCTACGTGAATAAGCTCACTCGGTATCATGTGATCCGGTAACTTAACTTTAAGACTTGCTATACTTTGGCGCTTAAATTGCGCTTGGAGCGAATCACTTATCTGTGGCGTGACAATAAAAGCCAACAGCTGCTTATGGCCTTCAGCCAATTCACTCACGCTAACAACACAATCCGTTACGCCAGCAATAGCACGTAAGTGATACTCAATTTCAGACAGTTCAATACGGTAACCGCGTAATTTAACTTGTGCATCATTGCGGCCAATGTAGGCAATACGACCGTTATTTAATTGCCTAACTAAATCACCAGTTTTATAGGCTCGCAGTTGTTGCTCTGCAACTGTCGTTAAGTAAATAAAACGCTGTGCTGTAAGCTCTGGACGGTTCAAATAGCCTCGCGCTAATCCTGCACCAGCTATATATAATTCACCAATCATGCCAGACACAACCGGCTGCCCCTGCTGATCAACAATTAATAACTCTACATTATCAATCGCATAGCCTATATCTGGAGCCATGCCCAGCTCTTCCGTTGTTTTACCAACCTCAGCCGAGGTGGCAACAACTGAGGTCTCTGTAGGGCCATAATTATTAATAATACAATACGGTTTTGCAGCTGAGGGGCATGTTTTTAACTTGTCGCCGCCAACCAGTAAATAACGCAAAGTAACAGGCGTAAAAGCGTGATCTGCCAACATTATTTCAGCGATTGGGGTGGCTAAAAAGCAATGACTCACATGATGTTCATCAAGTAGTTGCGCTAATTTTTGCGGGTTATCTAAACTTTCTCGCGGCACAATTACCAGCTTTGCTCCGGCGCTTAAATAAGGCCAGATCTCCCAGCTTGCAGCGTCAAACGCGATATTTGCTGTTTGACTGGCAATACTTGATTTATCAACAGCAAATGCGCGTTGATGCCAACGGCATAAATTGCTCAGCCCTTGGTGGGGGATCATTACCCCTTTAGGGTTACCCGTTGTGCCTGAGGTATAAATGACATACGCTAATTGCGCCGCCTCTATTTTGGGTAATTGCACTTGACTTAGTGTATTACATGCAAGGTTTAAAGTGTGCTTAAATTGCTCATTATCAAGGTAAATAAGCTGGCTGTTCGCACCACAATTATCTTCTAACAGCGCTGCAAATGCAGTGTGAGTGATAAGCCACTGCGCACCACAATCATTAATAATATAAGCAATTCTAGATGCTGGATAATTCGGATCAACAGGAACATAACAGCCACCCGCTCTCATAATCGCTAGCAATGAAACTATTAAGTCAATGCCGCTTTGCATGCTTACAACAACAGGCTGTTCAGCTTGTAAGCCTTGCTGTATCAAGTATTTTGCCAATAATTCACTACGCTGATGAATTTGCTGATAACTCGCAAATTGCCCTGAGGCTGCCTCAATAATGCCAGTGTCAGTTTTAGCATGCTGTTCGGCTACAGCAGTAAATGCATCTATGACGGTTGCAACTGCCTTATTTAGCCGTTGCTCACCTTTGAGCACGCAGTTATGCAGCTGTTTATCTGTCAACATTGTAGCTGACTGTATAGCAACCTGCGGATCGGCTGTGAATGACCTAATTAAAGTGCATAATGCCGTAGCCATGGTTTGAATTGTTTGTGGGGTAAATAACGCCGTGTTATAAGCCCAGCTAAAGCGTAACTCATCGTCATCTTCACTGCATGCCAGCTCAATATCAAATTTTACTTGCGGTGGCTGCTCATCAATCGCTGTAACCTGTATATTAGGTAATTTAAACTGTGTATTTAACCTTGGGTTTAACGAAAATGTAAGCTGAAAAACACTCTGTTGACTCATGCCACGCGGTAACTGCAAAGCATCAACAATTTTTTCAAATGGCATGGCTTGATGCTGACCAACGGCAACAATTAATTGTTTTTGCTGTGCGAGTAGCCCTTCAAAACACATATCTTCGCGCAATTGACAACGGATCGGCAGTGTATTAATAAAGAATCCAATTAAGGGAGTTAGTTGCGTTTGTGAACGCCCTGAAAATGGCGCACCAATCACAACATCATCACACTGACTATACCTAGCTACAAATGCGGCATAAGCACTATGCAGCCACATAAATAAGCTCACATCAAACTGCTGGCATTGCCTGTGGATCGCCGAAACCGTGGTTTTATCTAGCTGTATTTGATAGCTCGCACCAGCGGACGTAAGCTGCTTAGGACGTATTTTATCCAGCGGTATTTGATGTATCGGTGGGGCATCTTGTAACTGTTGTAACCAAAATGCTTGGTGTTTATCTAACTGCTGCTGGTGTAACTGACTACGCTGCCAATGAGCATAATCCCCGTATTGAATTGATAAAGGTTGCGCAAGCTGTTCAGGCAACCGAGTTTGACTCGTAAAGCTTTGATAAAACGCTTCAAATTCACTCGCTAATATTGCTAAAGAATGTGCATCAGAGGCAATATGATGCATATTTACCCGTAACTTCCAATGCTTTGCATGCAGCTTAACTAAAATAATACGCAGCGGTAACTGGCACCTTAAATCAAAGGCTGTTTGGCTGTCATCGCGCAGCGTTTTTAACCACAGTCGTTGCTGTTGCTCATCGTTAAGTTCACTGGCATCTATGATCTTTAACACCGATGGAAATGTGTCTTGGACCACTTGCTGAGGTAAGTTTGCTTTACCGACTGTGATAAACGTACGCAACACTTCATGACGCTGCACGATAGCGTCACACACGCGTTGAAATGTATCAACATCAAGCAAACCATGCAGTTCAAAATTAGCTGGCATATGATATTGCACGTTTCCCGGCTGCAATTGATCTATGGTCCATAATCGTTGTTGAGCAAAAGATACCGGTAATTGCGTTACTGATTGCACTTTCGGGATAACTGCTGATGCTACAGTGTAATTGGCAGCTTTATTGCGCGCAGCCGCTAACGCGAGTGTGTGGACCTGCGGCGCGTAAAACAGATCAGCTAAAGTAATCGACAACTGAGCGTGTTGCGCTAAGTGACTGACTAATTGGCTAGCTAATAATGAATGCCCACCCAATTCAAAAAAGTGCCCTTGCCTACCCACGTTTGAAACCTTTAATATCGCCTCAAATGCCGCAGCGATTGCTTGTTCGTCATCCGATCCTGGAGGCTCATCTGCAGTTGCTTTAAGCTGTAATTGATCCAGCGCTAAGAGTGCTTTTTTATCAATTTTACCGTTCACCGTTAATGGCATCTGCAGCACAGCAATAACATTCGTTGGCAGCATAAATTCGGGTAATGTGGTGCGTAAAAACTGTTGTACTTCGCTTGTGAGTGCAGCAAATACGGCATCACTTTTGACGATAACAAATGCTGTGATCCGTGGATTAGTCGGCTGTTGAGTATTCAGTAACACTGTTGCGCTACTCAGCTTAGGGTGGCCACGTAACTGGTTTTCTATTTCACCCAGTTCAATACGGTAACCGCGTACTTTAACTTGGTCGTCAATACGGCCCATATAACTCAATTCGCCAGTTGCTAACTGACGTACTAAATCACCCGTTTTATATAGTTTTTTAGCTGCGTTAGCTGAAGAAAATGTATCTGCCACAAAGCGCTCAACGTTGAGCTCATCACGGCGCCAATACCCCCTGCAAACCCCATCCCCACCTACATATAACTCACCAACTGCGCCAACAGGTAGTAACTGACGAAACTTATCCAAAACGTAGCAACTGGTCGTTGGTATTGGCCGACCAATATTGTTTGCACCAGATACCAGATCTGCGTCATGTAAACGCTTGAAAGTCACATGAACCGTTGTTTCAGTAATGCCATACATATTGATCAGTTGGCAGTCGCTAAAGCGTTTTGCCCAAGGGGTCAACTTAACGGGCTGTAATGCTTCGCCACCAAAAATGACGTATCTAATTTTGCTCTGCTGTATACGCTGCGAAGGCTTGGTTAACATTGCTGTTTGTAGCGCATAAAAAGCACTGGGGGTTTGATTTAGCACGCTGACGTGTTGATCGAGTAATAAATTTGCAAATGCATCACTGTCTTTTGCGGTATCTGCATCCACAATAACTAAGCGTCCACCAAAAAGTAACGCGCCGTACATTTCCCACACCGAAAAATCAAAACAAAATGAATGAAACAGAGTCCATACATCATGCTCATTAAAATCAAATAAACTCGGCTGTACACACAATAATCGGATCACTTGGCGGTGTTCAATTTGCACGCCTTTAGGCCGTCCAGTAGTGCCAGAGGTGTAAATCATATACGCTAAGTGGGATGGACAAATAGCTAACTCGAGGTTTTGTGTATCACTAATCTGATTAATAGCTGTGTAGATCGCGCAATCATCAATATTTATGCACGTTAAGTTATGCTGCGAAAACAACCCGAGACTACTGTTATCACACAACACTAAGTTACTCTGGACATCGTCTACAATATAACTGATCCGATCGCGAGGATAATTGGGATCAATAGGCACATAAGCAGCGCCAGCTTTTAGCACCGCTAATAACGTCACCACTAAATTAACATTGCGGGTTACGCTCACTGGCAGCATATCTTGCGCTTCAACACCCTGACTTAATAATACTCTGGCGAGTAGATTTGCCCGTTCATTAAGCTGTTTATAAGTGAGTGCTTCGTGCTCATCGACTAGCGCCAACTGGTCAGCAAGCCTGATTGCTTGTTGTTCAAATACACTCACTATACTGGCGCTTTGATCCCAACTTGTACTATCCGCTTGCTGCGATGTGGCAGCGTCAGTTAATGCCTGTAGCTGCTGTTCATCAAGCAATGCCAATTTTGATATTTGGGTATCCGGTGCAGCAACAATGTTTGCTAATAATACGGCAAAACTATCTGCCCAGTGAGTAATTGTCGCAAGCTCATAAAGTGCTTCATCAAACTTCCAAGTAACTGTTAAACCTTGGTTGTCGATAACTGCATTAAGCTCCAAATCACATTTTACTGCGCTGTGGTGCTCTCGCGCTTCACTGCGAGCCTCAGCTATTTCAACACCCGGTAACTGAAAGATTGGTTGCTCATCAACAGTTAAAGTGAAGAAAATTTGTACTAAAGGATGATGACTTAAATCGCGTTGACAATTGAGCCCTTCAACCAGTTTATCAAATGGCATATTGCGATATTCAAACGACTGTAAAATACGTTCTTTTTGTTGCTGCAACCATGCATTAAAAGTTAATTCATCCGGCAATACGGCATGCATAACTAAGGTATTAACAAACAAACCGATTAAATCGTTTAGCTGTGGATGCTCACGGCCCTGAGTTGGCGTGCCGATCAGTACCTGTTCCGTTTGTTTAATACGGCCAATAAATAACATAAAACTACTTAACAACCACATAAATGGTGTGACTGATTGACTCGCCGCATGTTGTTGTATTTTTTCAACTAACGAGCGACTTAACTGTTGCCGATAAACTAAACCAGACTGCTTTTGAACGCTCGATCTAACTTTATCCGTTGGTAGTGATTGCAACGGTTCAAGATCGCCAAGTGTTGTACGCCAATAATTAATTGCTGCTGTAAAGTACTCTGCTGTTAAGGTATTTCGTTGCCACGCAGCGTAATCAGCATATTGAATTGGTAACGAGTCTAATTCGACATTACCTTGCAGTAGTTGCGTATAAATGGTTTGTAATTCTTGAGCAAATATTTGCATTGACGCGCCATCACTAACAATATGATGCATATTAAATGCTAAATAATGTTGCTCATTATCGGATACCAATAGCACTCGTATTAATACATCTCGACTCAAATCAAATGGCTGAGCTTGATGTTGTATCAGCGCCGCTTTTATTTGGCTTTGTCGCTGTGTAACTGGGAATGTTGATGCATCCAGCCACTGAAAAGGCGTTATAAAGGTGTCTGTTACTTGCACATACGGTATACCTTGCGGATCAGTTATAAACTGACTGCGTAATATTTCATGGCGACCAACAATGTGTTTGATTGCCGCGCGTAACAACGGCACATCTATATGGCCTTTTAGAGTAAACTCAGCAGGCATATAATATTGTTGGCTGCCTTGTAACTGCTCAATAAACCATAAGCCTTGTTGAGCAAAGCTCAAAGGCAAACACCTATCTCGCTCAGCGATGGCAATTACGTCCATATTACTTTGCAACGTAACCACTGACTGTTGTTGCTGAAAATAGCGGATAATCGCCGCTTTATGCTCAATGATCCGAGCTTTAAGTTCACTTGGAAAACCGTTACTTTGTTTAAATGCTAAAGCACCTTGTTTTTCATACAAAGTAACACCTGCTCGTAAAGCATCTGCGATTAACTCTTCAATTTCTAGCAGTTGATTTTCCATCACAAAAACATCTCTTCTGAGTTATCATTTTCACTCATGGCGTTATTAGCGGCTTGATGAATGGCGTACCAGCTAGCAATAGCCGCAATTGTCGGCCTTTCAAACAGAACTCTCACTGGAATATCAGCCTGTAACCGCGCCTTGAGCAACGCCATACATTGTGTTGCCAATAATGAATGCCCCCCGAGCGCAAAAAAGTTATCGGTGATGCCAACAGAGTCAACTTGTAACTGCTCTGCAAAGATATCGACCAAGGCTGCCTCAAAGTCATTACGCGGCGGCACATTTTCAGTTGCTACTGCGACTGATTGTCCCCATTGAAGCAGTTGTTTACTGTCAACTTTTGCGTTAGATGTCAGGGGAATAGCACTTATCGCATGCCATTTTGTTGGCATCATATAAGCAGGTAAATAGTTCGTAAGGTAGTTGCTAAGCATAGCCTGTTGCTGTGCGCCTAAGAGTGTTATTTGCTGCTCTTGCCCAAACGCTTTAATCAATGAGTTATTTGGCGTAAGCACTAAGTAAGCCTCAAGGTTTTCAGTGTCTTTATTTAATATTACACATGCCTCACTAATCTCTTTATGCTGGACTAACTGTGCTGTAATTTCGCCCGGCTCAATGCGATAACCGCGCAACTTAATTTGTTCATCGACTCGTGCACAAAATAGCAGATGTTCTGGTTGGCCATGTTTATCAAGCAACCAACGCACTTTATCCCCAGTACGATAAAATCGCTGCACAGTTTGCTGATGCCCAAAAGGTAACCACACAAAACTTTGCGCCGTTAAACTCGCTTGATTTAAATACCCTTGAGCAACATTGTCACCAGCAATATAAAGCTCGCCAATGGCACCCATTGCGGTTAATTGCTGATGTTCATCTAATATCACCAACTGACTATCTGCAATCGCCCGACCAATTGGCACTTGGGCCATTTTACGCCGTTCAAGCTCGCTAATTTGCTTAAGCTCGCAATGATAAACACTGCAACCTACCGTCGCTTCAGTTGGGCCGTACTCATTCACCCACTGGCAATTAGGCAAATACTGAGTTAACGATTTGAGCAACTGAGTGGGTAATGCTTCACCACCAATGACAACCACATGTGCAGTTGCTACTGCAGCAGCTGGAGCAAACGCAAGTAAGCCTTGTAAATGGGCAGGAGTAACTTTAAATAAGCAGGCTTGAGAGCTGAATATCTGCTTTGCAAGCTGCTCAAGCATCTGCTCATCATCAGCAAGTAGTGTAATATTGATACCCATTAGTAATGGTGCCCACAACGAAGTGACCGTAGCATCAAATGCCAATGGCGTACTCACCACACTGGTTGTTAACGCAGCTGATAGATACTCACACTGCGCATGTGCTAAGTAACAAGCTAAATTACCATGGCTGATCATCACCCCTTTTGGGGTGCCTGTGGTTCCTGATGTATAAATAATATATGCAAGATCATCCGCCGAATATGACGCAGGCAGTGCACTTTTCGAACCATTGAGTGAGCCATACTGCCAACTGTTTGGCTCATCAAGCAATACACATAATGGCGCAATAAGACTCCCGAGCTCATCCGTTAGATGCTGTTTAGCAAACGCTGACTGTGTGATCAAACACTGTGCTTTACTGTCATCGATAATAAATTGCACTCTGGATACTGGTAATTTTGGATCAATCGGCACATAGGCACTGCCGGTTTTTAAAATCGCTAACATGGCGACCAGCATTTGTGCCGTTGCGCTAACACATAAAGCAACTTTACTTCCGGCGGTTATCCCTTGTTCTTGTAAATAATTGGCTAACAGCTGTGACTGAGTCTGTAATTCAACATAACTCAACACTTCACCATCAGGGCCAACGACCGCATTACGTGTTGGATATTGTTCAGCTTGACGTGCGATTTGCGTGACAAGGTTAAGTGGCTGAGTTTGCCTTGCATAGGGTGGCGAAGATAAATTAAGCAGCACATTTTCTTTGGTTGCTGACACTACAGGTAATAGCTGCAACTTCATAAGAGGGTCACTTAGTATCGCATCAATCAATACCTCGAATGCTGCTGCATATTCAGTAATACTACTGGCATTAAATAATATCTCACTAAAATTCCACTGCAGCTCAATGCCATCGCCTTGCTCAATTGCATTGACCTCTAAATCAAATTTCATTTTTGGTGCTGCGTGTGGCTGCATTTCAATATGTAAACCTGGCAGTGAAAAATCACTCGTTTCATTGTTTTGCAGTGCAAATAAAATTTGAAATAAAGGATGATGTGCTAAGTTTCGCTCAGGCTGCAGTACTTCAACTAATTGTTCAAATGGCACTTGTTGATGTTTAAAAGCATCTAAAATCACCTGTTTTTGCTGCATTAATAACTGCGTGAAGTTTTGCTGTCCTTCACTGCGGGTGCGGATCACTAAGGTATTAACAAAAAAACCAATTAGATTAGCTATTTGTGGCTGTTCACGACCAGCAACTGGAGAGCCAACTAAAATATCCGTCGCTTCACTCAATCGCATCATTAACAAGGAAAAGGTTGTGTGTAACCACATATATAAAGTAACACCGTGTGTGGCACATTGTTGGTGGATAGCTTTAGTCGTTGCAGCGGACAAATGCTGGTTAAAACATTGCCCTTGCAACTGCTGTTGGATTGCTCGAGGCTGCTCTATTGGTAATTGATGAACAAAAGGGGCACCTGTTAACTGAGTACGCCAATAAGAAAGTGATTCATGCAAGGCACTTTCACTGCATACTAAACGCTGCCAATAAGCGAAATCGGCATATTGGATAGCTAATGGTTGCTGTAATAATGCAGGTAAAACAAATCGCGGTTCAGCACTTGCAGCTCGGTAAAAAGCAATAAACTCGCGAACTAAAATTGCCATTGACCAGCCATCGCTTGCAATATGATGCATATTAAAATGTACAAAACTTTGCTCATTGCTAATTTTAGCAACCACCACACGCAGTAAAACGTCGCTTGCCAAATCAAACGCTTTACTACTTGCATGAGACGACAGTGATTGCCATTGGTGATCTTGCTGTTCACGATTAAGCATACTTAAATCGTGCAGCTCAAGTGGGATCTCAAAGTGTTCATTAATACATTGCTCAGGCGCTGAGCCTTGGTCGCGTGTAATAATAACGGTACGCAGCACTTCATGGCGTTCAATAAGTGCATATAACGCGCCCGACAATGCAGTCAGCTCCAACTTCCCCGAAAACACAAAGCTAGCTGGCATATGATATTGCACACTTTCATTATGTACTTGATCAATAAGCCATAATCGTTGCTGTGCATAGGAAAGAGGTAGCGCTTGCTGGCGAGATATTTTCACAATCTCTTGGTGTGGCTGAATTTTTTCACAGTTTTGTAATGCTTGCGCTAACGCTGCAATCGTTGGAGTTTTAAATAATTGCGGTAATGTTATGTCGAGCTGCTTACCTTCACGAATCTTACCAATCAAGCGGATTGCTAATAACGAGTGCCCCCCTAAATCAAAAAAGTTATCGTCTAAACCAATATGTGTAGTGAGTAAAATCTCACTAAACAGCTGTAACAAATATTGCTGTAATGGTGTTTGCGCGTGCTTGCTGTGTGTTGTGCTAGTTGGCTGTAAACAATTAAGTGCGTCAGCTATCAATGTGGCTTTATCAATCTTGCCGTTTTTCGTCAGTGGCATCACAGTAATAGCATAACAGTGTGCGGGGATCATATACGGCGCTAAGTAATGCGATAAATGCGATTTAATGGTGTTAACGGCTAATGGCTTTTCATGTTGATGGTAAACAATATGTGCCGCTAACGTTTGCTGCTTGCTATCAACCGTCACCGCACAATCAGCCACTTCAGGGAGTTCCAGGATCAGCTGCTCAATCGCGGCTAAATCAACTCGAAAACCGCGCAGCTTGATCTGTTGATCCTTACGTCCACAGTATCTTAAATAACAAGCAGCACCTGTTTCATCAGCTTGCCATAACGCTATGTCGCCTGTTCTATAAAAACGCTTGGTCACTTTTCCACCCTGTTGGCTAGGCAGCTGCAAAGTAATAAAGCTGGTATTATTAAGCTCAGTCTGATTAATGTAACCTGGGCTGACAACAGGTCCTGCAATAAGTAATTCACCACGCATATTCACTGCTGCTGGCTGATCAAATTGGTCAACCACTAACAGCGTTACATTATCGTTAGCTAAACCAATTGGGACATCATTATGACGCAGTAAAACCTCATCACTGGTACTGTGATCAATTACAAAAGTACTTGAACCGACTGTAGTTTCTGTTGGTCCATATTCGTTAATCCAACGACACAGTGGTAACTTTGCACGGATCGCCAACAACAATTCAGTTGTGAGTGCTTCACCACCGATCACCAATGTATGGGTAACATTGCTTACACAATAGTGCTGCGATAATGCCAAAATGGCACGTAAATGAGCTGGCGTGAGCTTAAACAGTTTAGCGTCTCTTGCTGTAAAGAGTAGTTCCGTCAGCTGGGTTAACTGTTCACCCCCTTGCGCAATAATTTCCACCACGCCACCTTGCATCAAGGCTGGATATAAAGCCGTGACCGTTGCATCAAACGCCAAAGGCGTACTCAATACGCTGCTACAAAGGGCTGAATTATCGGGCATATAATGCGCAACCGCATGCTGTAAATAAGCCGCTAAATTAGCATGATTTATCATCACCCCTTTCGGCCGTCCGGTCGAACCAGAAGTATAAATAATGTAACTCAAATCATCATCTTTGACATTGAGGCTGAGTTGTTCATCTGGCTGCTCCACCGGGTAGCCGTCGAAGTTAGAATCGTCATCAAGAAGATCATCAACGAGCAAAAAATCTGCGCCACTGTTGATCAGCGTGTCGGCATTCTCACTCAATGCTAAAATCATCATCAACTCAGCATCTTCAACAATATAACTTAACGTTTTTATTGGTGTATCTTGGTGTATCGGCACGTATACATGACGTGCCTTTAAAATAGCGAGTATCGCCACCACCATAGCGGCACCTGATGGCAGCAAAATGGCAATTCGACTTTGCGCAGCAAAATCCATTTCGAGTAAACAATGCGCAAGCTGATTAGCACGTTGTTCAAGCGCGAGGTAACTATAGGTTTGGCCATTACATCTTACTGCGGGGTGTTGCGGGTGCTGCTTTGCAAAATGCGAAAAACACACATGTAAAGGCGATGGTTGGGTATTTTGTATATCAATTGAGTCACTATGAGATAATGCCGCTACGTGCTGGCTCGGGCTCCACAGCATTAACTCTGCGAGCTTGACGCTTTGATCAGCCAAGCATTGCTGCAACACATAACTAAATTGAGCAAAGAATGTCTCTATATTCGCTTGATGCCATAGTGCGGTATCGTATAACCACTCAATTTCTAGCACGTCACCGGTATCTATAACTGAGACTTCTAAGTCAAGTTTAGCGCTACGCACCTTGCTCTGTGAGGCTTTAATTGATAGCCCTGCTAGCTGTAAATTTTCATTTATCGTATTGTTTACTCTAAAGATGACTTGTACTAATGGCGGAATTGCTAAACTGCGTTCGGTGGCTAATTCATCCACTAAGAGATCAAATGGGACCTGTTGATGAAGCAGTGCTTCACTCAACGTTGCTTTTACATCAGCTAATGCTTGGTTAAAGCATGTATCCGCTGACACCGTATTACGTAACACCAGCGTGTTAACAAAGTTGCCAATAATAGGTTCAAGCTCTGCGGCAACTCGCCCTGCAACTGGCGTACCTAGCACACAATCTGATTGCCCAGAAACTCGACTAAACCACAAAGTAAATACAGTTTGTAAGGTTACAAACAAAGTGTCACCTTGGTTTGCAATAAACAATCTTAATTGTTCAGTTAATGCAGGCGACAACACGGTTTTATATAAACCGCCGCCGCTGAGCACATCGTTACCTCGCTCGTACTGTGTAGGTAACTCATGCACTGTAGGTAATTGCGCTAACTGTTGACGCCAGTAGTCAATACTTATTTGCCACTGAGGATCAGCTTGCATACGATGCTGCCAATGTACAAAATCAATATAATTATGCTCTAGAGTTTGCAAATCAGTGGCGTTTGTCATACCAATATGCTGATTATAATTGCTAGCGAGTTCACGGCATATCAAGCCAATAGACCAGCCATCGGCAACAATATGATGAACAGTAACAAGTAACTGATAATGGTGATCGGCTATTTTAATCAAGCTTGCCCGTAACATCAGCTGTGAGGTTAAATCAAATGACTGATTATAATCTTCCACTATCATCTTCTGTAACAGCTGCTGTTGATCTGCTTGTGTGCAAAGGTCTATCTGTTGCAATGAAAAAGCTAAATGGCCGTTAAAATATTGGCATGGCTGCGCATCAGCTGTACTTTTATAGTTATAACTTAGGATCGTATGGCGCTTAATGATATCTTTAAATGCCTGCTGCAATGCCGCCACATCAACATCACCGCGCAGCGTAAACACGCCCTGTAAATTATATTGACGGCTGTGTCCTTGCAGCTGATCAACAAACCAAATACGCCGCTGAGAAAATGACAACGGGTGTTCCCCAGCTAAATCAATATGTGTTAATTGCACCTTTGAGCTAGCTTGTTCACTACAGGTTAAATACTGGGCTAACTCCTCAACGGTTGCATGATTGAAGATGTCTTTAAGTGACAATGAAACGCCAAACTGCTGACGAATTTGGTTAAGTAATCTAATTGCTAGTAAGGAATGCCCACCGATTGCAAAAAAGTCATCTTCTAGACCAACCCTAGCAAAGCCTGTTAACTGTGCAAATAACGCCGCTACTTGCTGCTGCATTAGCGTTTTTGGCGCTACAAAAGTATCGCTGCTGCGTACCATTTGTTGTTGTAAGAATTTACGATCAACTTTGCCATTTTCAAGATAAGGTAATTGCTCTTTCAGCACAAAGAAACTGGGGATCATAGGCTCTGGTAATACACACTTTAAGTCCGTTTTGATCCGTTGTTGTAAGGCCTCAGCAGTTAATTGCTGGCCTTCATTAGATGCCACATAGTACGCAACTAAAGTATCTGCAGAAGCAATTTCGCGACAAATCACAGCACTATTTTTAACCACTGATAAAGCCGTTAACTTTGCCTCGATATCAAGTAAGTCAACTCTAAAGCCTCTGATCTTAGGTTGCTTATCTAAACGCCCTAAATATTCCAGCGCACCGTCTTTGCGCAAACGAACATTATCACCAGAGCAATAATAGCGTTGTTGTCCCTTGGTCGTGTTAATCACAACAAAACTTTTCGCAGTCTGATCCGTTGCACGAATATAGCCTGTTGCTAAACTCTCACCACCAATATAAAGCTGTCCAGGCATGCCCATGGCAACGGGTTCGTGGTGTGCATCTAGTATGGCAAGTTCAACATGCGCAAGCGCACTACCAATAGGATAACTCATCTGCTCAGCAGTTTGATGATCCTCAATTTCATAGGTAGCCACCCCAATGCAGGTTTCTGTCGGCCCATAATGATTGATTAATTTAGCGCTTGGATAGAGCGCCCGAATTTGCGCTACTAATTGCGCTGTTAATGATTCCCCCCCTAACACCCACTGTTGAAGAGGTGCGCGAGGTACTTGACTCGCAGCAATAGTGGCTAATAGTTCAGCAGCAAAGCTGGGAGTGATCTTTAAAAAGTTAATTGCTTGCTCACTGAACGTATCGACAATCGCAACAGGATCACTTTTTACATGTGGTGAAATTAATACCACAGTGCCGCCACTCGCCCATACCGGATATATCCCAGTTAAACAAAGATCGGTCGCAAGCCCTGTAACCACAGCTGACTTGGTATCATTATTCAATTCAAGTCGCTTAGTAATACTTTGAACATAGTGCGCTAATGCAGCATGATTAATTTCAACCCCTTTTGGCGCGCCTGTTGAACCGGAGGTAAATATCACGTACGCGCTGTCATTAAGGTTTAAATTGGGTAAGCCAGTTAAATTAACCGCCGCTTTTGACAGCTGCGCAAAAGGCCATAATGTAATGTGTTGCTCATTTAATACCGTAACTGCTTGCTTTTCGAGCGCTGTATCATCAAATGTTACTAAATATTCACAGCCTGCCTGCTGTAAAATTTCCGCAATACGCGCCACTGGAGTGCCTTGCTCAATCGGTAAGTAAGCACGGCCTGTTTGCAATAGTGCAAACATCGTTAATAAGGCATCGATTGAGCGAGATACCAATAATGCAATGGGTGCTGCAGTTGTTTGTTGATGATGAGTTTGCAAAGCTAAAATATGGCTGGCGAGTGCTGCGCTTTGTTGCACTAATTGTTGATAACTCAAACTTCGTGCGGTTTTTCCATGTTGGTCAGCTTCAATACAAGCTGTTTTTTCAGCACTAAGCTCAGCCTGCTTTATCACCTGTACAGGTAATGCAATCACATCACTGCTGACTTTTTCATGATCTTTTTTACGCCCTAACAACTGGCTGGCATAACACGCAGAGGGTAACTCAACGGTTGCAATAGTTTGTGCTGCGTTATTGCCAAGAGATATAACTAATTCATTAAAATCATTGCTCATTTGCTGAATAACATGGTCATCAAATAGCGCACTGCAATAATCAAAACTAATATCTAAGCCCTGCTCTGATTCACTTACATTCAAGGTTAAATCAAATTTTGCAGTACCGTTATCTAATGGCAATAATTTAGCCGACAATGTTGCGGTTTCCACAGTACCGGTATCTACACCGTTATAATTAAACAGTATTTGAAACAATGCTGAATGTGCTGACGATTTAGCTAAGCCAAGTGTTTCGATAATATCTTCAACTGCCACACTTTGATTTGCTAGCCCTTGCGCCACTAACACTTTAGTTTGCGCTATTAATTGTGCAAAAGAGCTCTGCGGTGACACCATTTGTCGCATAGGTAAGGTATTGATAAAACACCCTATAACATTCTCAAATTCGGGCTGTTCACGATTCAATACAGGCACCGCCACCGTAATATCCTGTTTTTGGCTATAGCGCTGTAATAGTACATAAAACACACTTAACAACCCGACAAACCGAGTAGCACTTAATTGCTGACAGCAACTGTCAAATTCGGTAACCAGCCGTGTCTCGATAACACTGTGCTGGCTCTTGCCTTGATAGGTTTTTTGTTTATCACGAGGATAACTCGTTGGCAGCTCAAATAACTCCATCCCTGTTAGCGCTTGTTGCCAATAACTTAGCTGCTGTTGATATATAGGTGATTGTTTAAACTGACCTTGCCAATGTACATAATCTAAATACTGTAAAGGTTTATATGCAGCCGCATTATTAACGGTATTATTATTATTTGTCAGTATCGCCAATAATTCTTGCACCAAAAGCCGTACAGACCAACCATCGGCAATAATATGATGCATCGCAATGTATAACCATTTACCCTCACCTGAGTGGCCAATTAACGTTGCACGTATCAGTAAATCATTTTCCAGATCAAAGCGGTAACTTAATTCATCGTGTAATTTTTCAACTATTTGTGTGGGTGTTTCATGCCGTGCTATCTCAAGTGCATTCAATGCTAAGCGCAACTGGCTATTAACTCGCTGCACAACACCTTGATCAGTGTTAAAAAATTGCGTTGTTAATATTTGATGGCGAGCCAACAATGTGTCAAATGCCCGCTGTAGTTCATTTATTGTCAATGAATCTGACAGCTGCAACAGACCACACATATTGTATGCAGTTGACTGCTGTTCATATTGATCAATAAACCAAATACGTTGTTGCGCACTTGATAAATCCCCTTGTTGCAGATGATGACGTTGCATATAGGCAATCAGCTCATCCTTACATGCTTTGATCTTTGCCAGTTCTGGTGCTGGGACTGTCGTTAACTTACTTCGTAACTTTAACCGCCCATCTTGCAAATAAACGAAGATACCTTGTGCGTCCAATTCGGCCAGTAAAGTTTTAATTGCTACATTATCCATGTTACAAGTCCATTTCAGTCATGCTGCTATCATCAAGGGCTTTACTAATATCACGGCCGCTCACTATATCGCTCACAACAGTAACCTGAGGCTGACTTTGCTCGGTACTTGCTGCTCGCGCTGATAATAAATCGTCAATTCGTAGCGCTAATTGCGCCACGCTAGGGTAGTCAAAAATATCGCCTACCGTCACCCGTACTTTAAATTGCAGATTAATTCGTGACACAAGCTGCATAGCGAGTACAGAGTTACCACCACAATCAAAGAAACTTTCTTGGGTACCTAACACTGCAACCTTAAGTAATGCTAAATAATGTTGCAGTAAGCTCGTTTCAGTCGCGCAGCTGGGGGCAATACGTACTATTGCCGATTGCATAGCCGCAGTCGGAAGCGGTAATGCTTTCGTGTCTAATTTTCCATTTGGTGTGGTTGGCCACTGCGTTAACCAACAGATTGATTCTGGCACCATATAACTTGGCAATGATTGTAATAGCACACGACGTAATTCACTCACACTCCAAACACTTTCCAAACTGTCGTCCTCAAGGCTATAAGCACATAAACTCGGCTGGTCGTGATTGTTTGGTTTGATAAAAACACGTACATCTTGGTTCGCAAATAACAAGCGCAGGTGGTGTTCAATTTCACTTAATTCAATACGATGCCCGTTTAGTTTAACTTGTTGATCTAACCGCCCTTGTAGTTCAATACGGCCATCGAGTAAACGCCTTGCACGGTCGCCAGTTTTATACAAACGCTGATGCGATTGACCATTAAAAACATGACTAACAAAACGTTCAGCTGTGAGTGCTGGTTGCTGTAAGTAGCCAGTCGCTAATCCTAAACCACCGATCCATAACTCCCCCCACACGCCAATAGGTAGAGGTAAACATGGACTTTGTGCATCCTCAGCCATAACATACAAGCTCGTATTAGCAATTGCTGAACCTATCGTAATATCATCACTGTGCTGAATATGGCTAATTGCAGACCAAATGGTGGTTTCGGTTGGACCATACATATTCCATAAATCCCCCTGCTGCGACAGCACCGCCTGAGCAAGTGCTGGATCAAGCGGTTCGCCACCACACAAGACCTTGATACCAGCTAAACAATCAGGTGCTGCATTTATTATTAATCGCCATAACGTCGGAGTCGCTTGCATAATAGACACTGGGAAATGTGCTATTAGATCGGTAATTGCATATGGGTCACTGCATGTTTGCTCACTCGCAAGCAGTACATTAGCCCCAACAATTAAGGGCGAAAACAGCTCTAACATCGCGATATCAAATGCAATAGTGGTAACTGCTAACAAGCAATCGGTTGGCTCTATTCCTGGCTGTACCGTCATAGCGACCAACAGGTTTTGTAGCCCTTGGTGATTAATTTCCACACCTTTAGGTTGCCCCGTTGAGCCCGATGTATATATAACATAAGCGCTTGATAAAGGAGCAATAACGCGATCTGGATTACTGCTTTGCAAGCCTGTAAGTACCACAGTATCAATATCTAATACGGGCAATTTGTTGCTCGCAATAATTGGGCTACTATCACTAAAACTGTCACACAACAGTAAATCAGCTTGTGCATCAGCCAGAATATATTCAATGCGTGCTTGCGGAAAAGTAATATCGAGTGGCAAAAATGCAGCCCCCGTTTTTAATACCGCTAATAAGCTAATAATCAGCTCCGCACGCCTTGGTAGTGCAATTGCGACTAAGCTGCCGACCCCAATACCTTGCTCAATAAGATAATGGGCAAAGGTATTTACTCGTTGATTTAACTGTGAATAGTTAAGGCTTTGGCCATCACAGGTAATAGCAATATTGTCAGGGTATTGAGTCGCAGCATATTCAAATGAAACGATACAAGAATCGACACAAAGTTGTTTATCAACTCGCTCACATTGTTCAGTAACCAGTGTCGCTATTTGTAAATCATCTAACAATGAACAGTTCGCACTGTTTAGTTCGTCTGTCCCAACAACGTTGCTAAACAACCCTATCAACCCAGATAACCAATGATTTACCTGTTCATATGTAAATTTATCTTGTTGATATTCAAGGGTGAGTGACCAACTGTTAGCAAACTGAGTTAAGTTACAACTTAATTGGAATTGGCTATAACAGGTGTTGCTTGGCATGGTATTTAATTGCAATTCAGTAAATGCCGGTAAGGCAGTAACTTTATCTAAATTAAATAAAGTATTAGGTAAATTAAGCGATTCATTTGCTAACGCTGAATAAGGGAAATGTTGATGTTCAAATGCAGTTAATAATTCAGATTGCACTGTTTTGATTAACTCTCGAACACTGCTGATGTTTGTAACATCAATGCAAATTGGTAAAATATTCGTGCAATACCCGACTAATTCGCTATCGGAAGATTCTGCGCTATCAGCTTGAGGGAGTAATTGTCGATCAGAGCAAGGGATCCCAACGGTGATCATTGACTGCTGGCTAAGCTTACTTAACCACGCTATATATAACCCCAATAAAGTGGCAAATTGACCGCAGCCCTGCTGTTTAGCCAGATCAGCAATATTTCCTTTGGTGTGCTCATTAAGCTCAACAGTCAATACCGATACTGCATAGTTCGTTGTCGTTGCAATCGCAGTGTTTGTTGGTAGTTGCAACGGCATACTTGGCGCTAGTTGTGCCAACCAAAATGCCTTATCTTGCTGGTAATTAGCAGACTCTTTATAGTGGTCAAGTGCTTTAACATATGCACTAAAGTCTACCGGTGCTGCCAACGCCTCTGTTGTGGTGTTGTTATAGTGTTGGGCAACTTTACTCAAAATAATCTGCAACGATACGCCATCACAGAGTAAATGATGCGTAACCACACTTAAGTAAGCAGTATTATCATTTTCTCTTAGTAGCGCAAAGCGACATGCAACTTCATTATTAAAATCAAAAGCATGGTAACGTAACTCCTGCAACTGAGTTGCTACAGCGATATTATTATCTGAGTGTTGTAGATTAATAACTAACAATTGAGGACGATGCTCAGCCACTAACCTATGGCAAAACGTATCGCTATCAATTGCATACTGTAAAATAGTGCACTCGCGTACTGTTTTATCAACTGCGGTAACTAAGCGACTTATATCTAACTGACCTGTTAATTTAAGTACGGCTTGTAAGTGATACGCAAAAGCCCCCTCAGGTGACTTTGACGCTAAGGCAAGTAATTGCTGCTGCGCCTCGGTCAATGGAAATGTCGCCGCTAAGGTGGCCAAGCTCATCTTATCATCACGCTCACTACCAAAATAACCTGCCGCCTTTAAGCTCAAGGCACTGTCTTTAACTGCGGTAATAATGATCTCTATATCTGCATCTGTATGTGCTGCTGATAAAAAGCAGTTACGTCCTTCCCAAATAAAGATGCCACGATTAAGCATTTCATAAAAAAACATATCTAGATTTTGGCTAAATCTAAAACGAAATAAAGAGCTAAAAGCTTCAATTTGAATTGGGATCATTGCATCAGCGAAAAAGCGATTAAGGGTTGTTTTCAGATAACTGGTTTTATCACTTAGCCTTTGTTGTAACTGTGGCCCTTGGCGTTTAATTTCGCTTAAAACCGCTTTTGCACTGGCCATTGCCATTGGGTGTTTACAAAATGTTCCAGCAAAAAAAGTCGTATCTGCTTGTGGATAAGACTGATCACCATATTGCCATACACCACCATCAATACCGTCTAAGTAATCGGCACTGCCGGCAACAACCCCGATTGGTAACCCTCCACCAACAATTTTGCCATAGGTTGCCATATCAGCTTGGATCCCCACTAATCCCTGTACGCCGCCTGGGTGAGCACGAAAGCCGGTGATCATCTCATCAAAAATCAGTGCTATTCCATGCTCTGCGGTTATTGCTCTGAGCTCTTTTAAAAATTCCCACGGTTGTATTTCTGGGTATCTGCTTTGAACCGGTTCAACCAATACCGCAGCAATTGTATGTGCATTTGCACGAATAATTTCCAGCGCCTGCGCGCTACCGTAATCTAATACTAAGTTGTCATTAACTGCGCCTTGGCGAACACCTGCGCACATAGGCTCGATGTCTCCTTGGCCCACAGAGTGCGCCAAAGTACCATCATAATGACCATGGTATGCCCCACTAAACTGCACAATTTTGTCACGTTTTGTATAATTGCGTGCTAAGCGCAGTGCGGTCATGACCGCCTCGGTGCCTGAATTACAAAACGTCACACGCGCCAAACCAGTTAATTCGCTGATCAAAGCAGCCACTTCACACGCTAAAGGACTGGCTAAGCCTAATTGAATACCTTGATCTACTTGTTGCGCTAAGGCATCAGTCACAAATTCGGCTTTATGGCCAAATAAATTAACTCCAAAATCCATTGTAATATCAATGTATTCATTGCCGTCTATATCCCATAATCTGGCTTGCTCGCAGTGGTCTGCATAAATCGGATAAAGCATTTCCTTGCTTGATAACCTAAACCCCGCTGAGGCTCTGCAATCAGCTAAGTTGCCACGATGTTGAGCAACCAGCTTTTTCGATGCGCTGGTTTTTGCGCAATAATCAGCTTTTAGTTGTTCAAAATGCTGCTGCATAGCGGGTGACTGATGCTGCATGTGTAATTGTCTACTTTGCGATGCAGGAAGTTCTGTGGCGCGTTTATTTACGGGCATTGCAACTGTTTTTACTTGCTGCTGAGGCATATTGTCTGGCGTTACACTTGCCGTGGAGGTTATAGCACTGCCCTGTAGAAAACGTAATTGTTGCGCTGTCACCGCGGCAATGCTTTGACGGCCAAAATCATTAGTTACACTCGCGGCAGCTTGCAGCTGCTGCTGGCAAATTGTCATGATAGTCTGTTGATCAAACCCTATATTGGCTGAAGAAGTTGTTGTATCAGAGTACGAAGGGGTATTCTGCTCTACAATTGCAATATCCGAGGTTAACTGGGCATCTTCAGTGTGTGGGTAAAAGTCACTATGTTGCGCAATAAAATCCAATAAACTATCCACTGTGCTTAGTTCTTCGTAAAACTGGCGTACGCTAAACTCTAAGCCAAATTCTCTTTCATAGGTGCGTACGGCTTGCATTATCATTAATGAATCAACCCCCATTTCAAGTAAAGGAACATTCGTTTTTATAGCATCAACTGGTAATGATAATAAATTTGCAAGATTAGAGAGTACGATGTCACGAATAAGCTCAGTTCGTGCAACAACTTGGTTTATGTTTGTTATCGATTTATTGGCCTGCATATTTTCCTGCATTGCAATACTTTTTAGCGCTGGTTGCTTTGCTGTTGGCACTATCCAATGTGCATTTTTTGCAAACGGATAAGCGGGTAACGGCTGTTTTTGAATATTTATTTGTGGATAAATATGCGCCCAATTTAGCTCAATGCCTAGTTCAAAAATACGCCCTAAACTGGTTGCTAAACGTGCTTTATCAGCACCTTGACTGTGCAATATAGGTAAATATTCAGCATCTAAATGGGGCAAGTTTTCTTGCAATAACACCATCAAAACAGGTTTTGGTCCAACTTCTACCGCGCACAAATGCTCACGTTTATCTAACTCGCTCACGCATAAATCAATGCGAACAGGTTTAGTGATCTGCTCGATCCAGTATTGAGGTGTTGCTAAGGCGTCAGTTTCTAGCTGGCCAGTCACCGACGACAACAAGGGATAACAAGGTTTTCTATAGTTTACTTGCGCTGCTATAGCAGCAAAATCATCAAGCATCGGATCCATAAGTGGTGAATGAAAAGCACGTGCTGTGTTGAGCTGTTTAATCGTCAGATTTTGTTCTTTTAATAACTCAATGGCAATCTCAAGCGCTGAGTTTTCGCCCGAGAACACCACGCCAGAAGCACCATGATAGGCTGAAATTGCAATTTGAGTCTTGCCATTATCATGGCATTTTGTAATGACTTGCTGGGCAACTTGCTCACTACAACGCACTGCAAACATGCCCCCATTATCAGCAAGTTCATGCATGAGTTGGCCACGCGCAGCTATCAATAAAATAGCATCAGCTAACGAAAACACCTGAGCAATGCATGCGGCTGCATACTCCCCAACACTGTGACCTAATAACAGCTTAGGAGTGGCGCCAAAGTGGATCATTAATTTGGCCGTAGCATACTCAACCGCAAATAAGCCGACTTGAGTCCAGTTAGTTTGTTCTAAAAACTGTTTATGGCTTTGCTGATACAGAACCGTTAGCAATGACTCGCCGAGTCTATCGCCAAGTAAATGAGCACATTCATCAATCGCGTTTTTAAATACAATTTGCGTATCATACAATTGTTTTGCCATTGCAGGATATTGCGAGCCCTGACCAGTAAATAGCATTACTAACTCATAATTTGTCGCAGCTTTATCATTTTCAGCCGCACTTAAATGCGAGGTTGTATTTAAGCCACGCATCGCACGTAATAAACCTGCACGATCTTCGCCGCATACGGCACGTTTTGCTTCTTTAAACTTAGTCAGATGTGCTGCTGTGTAGATCAGCGCATCAAATTCATTATCAGATAAACTCTTTAATCTCGTTTCATAACGCGTCAGTAAATTGGCTAACGCATCTGGAGTTTTAGCTGATAACGGTAACAGATAAAATCCCGTTTGCGAGGCTAAATCAATGGTATCGACCGCACGTTGAGGTGCACTCGCACAGATAATATGTGCATTGGTGCCACCAAAACCAAACGAGCTAACACCAGCAATACAACCATTGTCTGAACCAACAGGCCACGGCTGTAAATCACGATTAATTTTTAACGCAATTTTATGCCAAGCAATGTGTTTGTTAAGCTCTTTAGCATGAGCTTGGCCGGGTATTTTTTTATGCTGCATGCATAACATGGTTTTGATCACACCAGCAATGCCTGCACCCGATTCCAAATGGCCAATATTCGCTTTCACAGCGCCCACAGTAAGTGGCTCAGCTAAGCTTGTTTGTGGCCTATAGACTTTACTCAGCGCCGATACTTCTATTGGATCACCAAGCTCTGTACCAGTGCCATGGGCTTCAACATATTGCACGTCATCTGCTGCAATTTGTGCATTAACTAACGCCGACTTAATAACACTTTGCTGTGACAAGCCATTAGGTGCTGTAATGCCATTACTGCGGCCATCTTGATTGACTGCACTGCCTTTTAGTACCCCGTAAATAGGGTCGTTATCCTGTACTGCCTGCGCTAACGACTTTAATAATAAACATCCCACCCCTTCACTTCGTACATAGCCATCTGCAGAGTCTGAAAACGTTTTACAACGGCCATCTTTTGCAAGCATTTGCGCGTTTTCACAGGCGTTCGTTACCTCATCACTGAGGATCAAATTCACCCCGCCCACCAGAGCTTGGGCTATTTCACCACTGTGAATACTTTGCATGGCTAAATGCAATGCAACTAACGAAGATGAGCATGCTGTATCAACTGCAACACTTGGCCCGCTGAAGTTGTAATAATACGATAACCGATTAGCCGCAATACTCAGCGCAGTACCAGTACCTAAATAAGCATTTTGCTTTTCATATTGCTGAGAAAGTAAGAAGTAATCATTTTGCGAGATACCAATATAAACCCCTACTTTTGCACCCGATAATTGCAGCGGCGCATAACCTGCGGCTTCAATGGCATGGTAACTGGTTTCTAGCAACAATCGATGCTGAGGATCTATATGCTTAGCTTCGGTTGGAGAAATACCAAATAAATTTGCATCAAATTGTTCAATGCCACTGATGTAACCACCTAAACGGGTATTATCCAAATGTGGGCATAACATGCCGCGACTTTCGTTTGGCAGTCCAATTGCATCTTGTTGGTTACATAATAGCTGCCAAAACGCCTCTATACTTTCAGCTTCAGGGTAACGACATGCCATCCCTATAATGGCAATGTCTTTGTCCGTGCAGTCCCTTAGAGATTGAGCAGCTTCATTTAGTGTGGGTATAGCCGCGGGCATAGTGACTGTATTTGATGATATAGCAGCGGTTCGGATCGCAGCAAATTGCCATAAATAATTAGCAAGCTTTGAAATAGATGGATAGTCATATAAAACTGTCGGCTCTAACTCAATATCATGCAATTCCATTAACTCACCCGAAATACGCACCGCCTTCATTGAATCAACCCCTAAAGATTGAAATGAAGCATCAACAGCAAGTGATTGCGGGTCCACATCAACTTCCTGTGCAACGACGCTTTGCAACAAGCTAAGTAAATTTGCATGTTGTTCATCTTCAAGTGCACAGTGGCTACTGAATATATCTGCTGATTGTGGCTCAAACGTTTCGCTCTCAAAAGAACCACGCAATTGATAAAGTGGCGTTAGCTGCTGCGCTAAGTAATGACGTTTGTTTTCTTGACGTTGAATTTTTCCGCTAGATGTTTTTAATACTCGCCCAGGTTTTATCAGTACAACATCATAGGGCGTAATACCATGCTGCTCTGTAATCGCTTGGATCACATCTTTACATATCGCTTCAGGATCAAGTTTACGAACCGCAGTACGTTTTACTTGTTGCACAATGACAAGTCGCTCTTGCTGTTCGCACATTATTGAAAATGCCGCACCACCGTTATTATCAAGTGCAGCATTTGCGTTACTTACCGTCAATTCAATATCTTGTGGGTAATAATTTTTACCGCGAAAAATTAATACATCTTTAGAGCGCCCAGTGACGAACAACTCATCGCGATATACAAAGCCTAAGTCGCCAGTGCGTAAGTATGGGCCATCGTTATCATCAACATAGGCCTGAAATATTTCTTTTGTTAATGCGGCTTTTCCCCAATAACCTTGTGCAACACTTGCACCTTTGATCCAAATTTCGCCGGTTTCGCCATCAGCACAGCGTTTATTAGTGTCAGTATTAACAATGGCCATTGTATGGTTGTGCCACGTAATGCCACACGACACCGCATAATAAGGCGAGTTATCGGATGATGTGTGTAAATCACAAAATGAATCATCATCGCCATGCGTTACGTTTGTTACTTTACCTGTCTGTAATTCTGCAGTGATAAGACGTAACACAGTTGGCGAGTGTGATAATTTACCACCGCTTGCAAATAAAGTTGTTTCCGCCATACCATAACAAGGAGAAATACTGTCACGGCGAAAACCACACCCTTTAAATTTCTCTACAAAGCGCTCCAACGTCGTCGCTCGAACGGGCTCCGCACCATTTAATGCAGAGCGCCAATGTGATAAATCGAGGTTTTTTAAATCAGTATCTTTAACCGTATCGACACATAAATCATAAGCAAAGTTAGGCGCACTAGAGGTTACAGCTTTAGTATCACTTAACAGTTTGAGCCAGCGATACGGCTTTTGTAAAAAGTAAGTCGGATTCATCAAAGCCGCTGGTGCACCAATATAGATCGGATGCAAAATACCAAAAATAAGACCCATATCATGAAAGTGCGGTAACCAGCTGACAATACCGGTGCTGTGATCATGACCAAAGGCTTGCTTCATCATTTCTTGATTATCGAGAATATTGGCTTGGCTAACCATTACCCCTTTTGGCTCACCCGTTGAGCCAGATGTATATTGTAGAAAGGCTAATTCGTCAGCTGCTACTTCGCAGTGCTGAAAATCTATAGTGTCAATTTGATAAGTGGGTTCAGCGTCAGTGGTAAAAATAGCTAAATCAGCCAATAAAGGTTCAGCTTCAAATAATGGACGTGCTATTTCATTAATTTTTTCTGTGGTCAGTGCACCTTTAGCACCAGCATCAACAACAATAGTTCTTAAACGGTCAATATTTTGATTCTTTTTGGGAGGATAGACAGGAACAGCAACAATGCCAGCGTACAGACACGCAAAAAATGCCTCCACAAATTCAAAACCAGAATTAAATAGCAATAGCGCCCTATCCCCTTGCGAAAAATGCTCCTGCAAGTGCCGAGCAATTTGCTTAGCACGTTCATCTAACTGTGCATAAGTGAGTGTTTTACAAGGTTGCTGATCGTCATAAAAATATTGATATGCAGTATCACTACCACGCGTGTTAGCTAATTTAACTAACCTAGCCGCTAAATTTATATTCATTCCATGACCTATTTTGGTTTGCGGCTCACTGCAACACCAAAGCCAAAATAAAGCTCTGCACTTCTACAGCTTGGTTGCCTCAGTGTATGAACCACTAAAATTGAAATATAATCAATTACATAGATTCATAACATTATTTAACGATTGCACATATTGTAATCCGCACAATATAAATAACGTATTGAAACTTAAAGGTAAACTAACCGCTAAAACCACCAGCTGCGCTAATCAACTGCACCTTAATTTTGCAATAACTTTCATTTAAAATTTGGTATATAAATACCAATAAATAAAGTTACTGTGATAAAAATAATTAATATTGCGACCATGAGAGTAGTACAAAAAAACTAGACCAACATTAATAAAGCTAATAATTTACAAGTTAATACCAAAAACCATCCTAAAGGCGTATTTATTAATTAACCTCTATGCTAAGGCTCATGTTACTTGATCAAACCCTATAGAAATATTACAAAACATTACGTTTTGTTAAAAAATAATTAACCAAAAAGCGATGATTGATTTAAGGCAATAATTAGCTTTATTAGTAAATTCACTTTACCTACTTGAGCTATTTTCAGCATTTCCTGTATGAGTCTTATCGGGGTCTTCAAGTTACGTGACTAAATACACAAAAGCTAAATGTGATGCAAAGATGACCGACTTTAGCTACTGACAAACGTTCTACTCATTTAGTGCTAGTATTCCCTCACAAGGCACGCCTGCAATATTACGAACTCAATCGTCAAGTAAGTACACGGTTGATCAACTGCACATCATCTCTATTAAATAAAGTATCTAATAACTTTGATTAATCTGTCCTAAGGTTAGTCAATTAATGCTTGCTGTGGTCAGACTTAATAAGCTAGATTACGCACTTTTTAAACTATACTTGAGGGACTATTAAGCAGTGAGGAACTTTATGTCGGTATTCAACTGGTACAATGCGTCAATAAAGCAAAAAATTGGTGGATTATTTGTTTTTTTATTAACGTTTTTGTTTTGTGTTATTGTTTTTTCGGCCTATAAAGTAAATCAAATAGAACGTGAAATGCGTGTAGTGGCTTTTCTGGATATTCCGTTAAGTCAGTTAATGCAACAAGTGGAGTTCATAGAGCTTGAACAACACCTGCAATTTGAGCAATTTCAACTAAAAAACCAAATGGGTGATAAGCCGCTCAACCCACATCAACAATTTGCTTTTGAAAAACAAAAAATAAAACAATTGCTCGATAAAGCGGTAGCAATGATTAATCACTCATTAGCATTAAAAGAAGTCATATTACAGCCTGAAGCACATCAAAAAGTGGCCACCACAATTGAAAACTATACGCAAAAAAGTGACGAGTTCGAAAACTATTTAGAAAATGTTTACCAACAGAATCAACTTACTGAGCAAGCGCGGTTGCAAGTCGAAACAATGGCAACTGAGCTAGAAAGTGCAGAAAAACAAATAATAGCGCAATTAAATAAATTAACCTCTGATGATGCGTATTACACAGATCAGCACGAAAAAGACTTTCTATTTGTCAGCAGCTTACTCGGTATATGCGCCATCATCCTCGGCTTGCTGTTAACGACCTTTATTATTCAAATTATTTTACGTCGTATTCAACGCATCCAATCTAATATCGAAACATTAAACTCTTCTGTTGAACACCATGAGTTACCTTTGGAACTTCAGAAAAAGATCAAAACTAAAGATGAGCTTGCAGCATTAGAACACGATATAAAAATTGTTATATCTCGTTTGAATCAGGAAATGACTAGCCGTGAGGAAATTGAAAAACAATTAATAATATTAGCAACCCAAGATCGCTTAACAGGTGTATTTAACCGACACAAGTGGGAAGAACAAATAGAAAACCAGATCAATATGGCAGCACGAAGCGAATATCTATTTGCTTTAATAATATTGGATATTGATCACTTTAAACAAGTTAATGACCAATATGGCCACCAAATAGGTGATAAGTTATTAAAACATCTAGCTACACAATTACAGCAACAAATACATGCCATGGATATGCTGTTTCGTATCGGTGGCGAAGAGTTTGCTATTATCTCTCCTATTCAAGATAAGCAACACGCCCACCAACTTGCAGAGCGATTACGAGTGTATATTAGCGAATTAGATGAAGTGAGCTTACCTAAAGTGACCGCAAGCTTTGGGGTAACATGTTATCAGGCAGATGACTCGAGTTCAGTTATTTTTAATCGCGCAGATAAAGCACTCTATGAGGCAAAAGCACAAGGTCGTAATTGTATCGTAGTCGCTTAACTTGTATTGGCTGTATTAGTTCAGAGCAAATTTATATATTTAGGCTGGCTTTACACACATGTAAATATCTATGTTGATACTGTTAACTGGCAAACTCAATACAATATTCCGCCGGCTCTATTCGTACTTGAGTTACATACAAATCATTGGGTAGCTGCACATTATTAGGCATATCAGCTGAATTAAGCGCGTTGAGGTTAGCCATTAACGCTTGCCGCTTTTCGACCCACTCACTAGGAAAGCACGGATTATCAATAAAATGTGATACTGCTCTGAACTCAAAATAGATCGTTCTACGTATAGCTGAACCTTTCTGTCTTCCTGATGCATGAACCGTGTTTACATGGTGAATTACCACATCACCTGCATTGGCCGTAATATCCACACTTTGTAATTGTGCAATGGATAGCTGGCGCTTTAAATCACACACACTTGCTTGGCTACAATGAGACTGCGGGATCACTGTTAACGCCCCTTGCTGCGCTATTGCATCATCTAAATACACCCCCACGGTAAAAATAGGCTCTTGAGTTCTCACCGCCATATCGCGGTGCCAATCAAATCCGCGTGCATCTAATGAATTTTTTATCACAAGTGACTCATAGCTAGGTAAAACAGCTTCGCCGATAATCGCTTCAACGTAACTCATTAGTTCGGTTTGCGCTAGCAGTTGAGCAAATTGTGGCTGAAATTGAAAAAGCTCATTAACGCGATAAACAAAAGGCTCATCTGCAGTTTGCATAACAGCAATATTATCAAATGGTAAACCGGCTACATAGCGTGACTGTGCTTGAGCAACCAACTCATCACAAAGGTGCTGCAGTTTTGAGATTACACTTGGTTTAAGTACTTGTTTAATTTGTACAAAACCCTGCTGCTTAAACCGTTCAACCACTAGATTGGTTTGCATATTTAATATCTCCTTTTAATATACAGGCACTAAAATTTGTAGTCCGGCGCTATTAATAACTAAACAGGCTGTATTTCACTTGCCCAACAGTTCAGAAAAATAATAAAAAAGCATACTAACCTTGCTCAAATCTAGCTAGCACATATTCGATGAATAATCTGACGCGCAATGGTAAATGGTCACGATCCCGATATAACATAAATAAAGTGCGTGCCTTGCTTTGCCAATCAGGCAAAACATGCTGAAGCTCACCTTGAGCTATCATTGGTAATGCATAATAGTCAGGAATATAACCAATCCCCAAGCCTTTTTTAACCGCGTGTGTGAGCATTTGAATTTCATCAAGCTCTAAACGAATGCCCTTACTGGGTTGAAAATCATAAGCGTCATCATTTTGTTTATTTACTAATTGCCAAATAGACATCGGCTGGCAAATCACAGCGCTTTTTGCACATAAATCAGTGGGATGCTTAACACTGTCGGCCACCGTCTGCGAATTACTGCACAAAATAAAGTGAATATCTTTAAGTGGCCTCGCAATCCAATTATCAACCACCGTATTACCCACCCTAAACACCACATCCATTGCTTGCGCTTCAATATCAATTAAAGTATTCGAGAGCCTAATATCTAGTTGGATCTCAGGATATTGCAGTAAAAAATCATAAAAAATATCCCTTAAAAATTGCGAGCCGGCATTAATAGGTGCACTGATTATGATCTTACCTTTCGGTTGATTCTTCTCGATATGAAGATCATCATTAATTCCATCTAACTCAGCAAACAATGCACTCGAACGTTGGTAATACAGCTCCCCCATATGGGTCAGCGATACGCGATGAGCATCACGGTTTAACAATCTAAGCTGTAAATCATCTTCAAGTTGTCGAATACGACGGCTCAATGTTGATAAAGGCACTGATAAAGCCAGTGCAGCATCTTTAAAACTTTTTAAATGAGCAACAATACAAAAATAGCGTAAATCGTCTAGTGAATATCTATATTTCATTTTTGGAATCTACTCTCTTATTTTTGCTTGTTTATCCACATTATGGAAAGTAATACACTTGCCGCAACTTTTCAACATCTCTGGATTGCTGATGAACTTCTCAGCCAACACAAAAGCTATTTTACTCCTGTTATTATGTGCATTTTTTTGGGGAAGTTGTTTTCCTATTGGTAAACATGCATTAAATCAAGTACACGCACTGACTTTAGTATTTTGGCGCTTTAGTATTGCCGCAATCTGCTTGGCTATCTACTTAAAAATAATTAACAGTACAAAACCAAGTTTAACGTTCAACCAATGGGCTTGGGTGATTATTGTTAGTGCTGTTGGCGTAGGTGGCTTAAACCTCGGTTTATTTACCGGGCTGGAACATACCAGTGCCGCAAACGGCTCGTTAATAATGGCGCTGAGCCCACTTGCAACCTCGTTAATAAGCTCAGTTGCAAAGCGCTCAATGCCTACTGCAGCACAATGTTTTAGCTTAATCGTTAGCCTATCAGGTGTATTATTAGTTATCACCAATGGCGACTTAGCCGTGCTTTTGAATATGCAAATCAATGCCGGCGACAAAATGATCTTTTTAGGTATGTTAGCTTGGAGTTCATACACTTACTTTAGCCAAGGTATCAATCAGTACATGCCTGTATTGCCTTATACTTTTGTTAGTATGCTAAGTGGTGCAACAATCATTGGCTTAATGTGTTTAGTGACCGCCAATGTACACCCGCTTAGCGAACTCAGTAATAGCTCAATGGTAGGTATTATCGATGTTATTTATATTGGCTTATTTGGAACTGTTGCCGGCTATCTTCTGTGGCTTAATGGCATACGCCAACTTGGCTCAGCGAATGCGTCGTTATTTTTTAACTTCGTTCCGGTATTTGCCATGTTAACAGCATTTTTGATGGGCCAACCAATTACAGAACTACAATTAATTGGCATTATTGTTGTGATCATCGGCTTATTAATGCCACGAATTGTTACCCCAAAACGCATTCCTGAACCTTGTAAATAACAAGTAATACAGCACCAGCTCATGATATAGCGATGGGTTACCTGCAACTCTATCGCTATTTAACCGCGTATTATTTTAGGATCAACAGGTAAGTGTGGCAGTTACTCTTTAAATAGAAAGAGTTACAATAATGCATTCGCAGCACACATAAACACCAAGGAGCAAAAAAATGAAAAATAACGACACCTTTAAAACTATCGCCACCTTAATTTTTAAGCAGCTTTATCAGCAGTTTCCAACACCAGTCAATTTAGATCCGAAAGCTATTATAGAAAGTGCATCAGCAGAGCAAATCGAATCAGTTAAAGGCACAATTGCGTTTCTTAACTACGAAGGCTATATTTTTGCTACCCCAAGCGCGACTTTTTTATTAACTGAAAAAGGCTTTGATCACGCTTTATGTCCAAAGTTTTAAATATTAAATCAATACATTAGCCTATGTTAATTAAGATTAATCACAACCAACACTATATAAATAGTACTCACTAAAAATATCATTACGACGACCAAATAGACTTCTAATAACTTTTATTACCTTGAGGTGAAACTCTTTGGCTGGACTATTAATCGTTAAAAAACCTTCAGTAAAAAACACGTTTAGTTATATTTAGCTCACTAAACGTGTTTAAAAACATAAAAACGCACACTTATATTTACATTAAATTTACAAAATAAAAATATTAAACATGCACGTGTAACCAGCTCATTTGTTGTTAACCATCACATTTTTGTTTTCAACTGGATAACAAACAAGTTTTTTTATTGACTTTATTGCACTTATTGGGGGTTCTAAATATTTCACGCAATTTATTGGCATTGATTAAAATTCACTCTAGATTTTGCTTTAGCAATTGGGTACTGATTATTTGCCAAGATTTTTATGAATCAAACATGCAATTAATCATTAGTTTTACATCAAACAGTCGGTAAATTACCTATGGTAGGAAATAAAGATGAAAAAATGTAAATATGCAGCATTAATTGCCATTGCCATCTATGGCCAACACAGTATTGCTGAAGTCGATGAACTGACTATTATGCAACATACCAATCAAGCAGCAAAAAAAACGACAATCGGTGCACAAGCCGATACTCATTTAAAACTCTCTAAGCAATTTGTAAATATTCAAAGCCAAGTAATCAGCCATACAATCAGTCATCCCGGTGCTGATTATATAAAAGTACATTTTAGTCGGGTGCAACTCAGTGGTAATGCAAAACTAGTCGTCAGAAACCAAGATAACACTGAACGATACGAATATAGTAGTGACAACATGAATGCTGCAACAATTGATGATGTTAAAGGTGATGACGGGGTGCATTCGTTTTCAGCTATGTCGGTCTCTAATGACAGCGTTATCATTGAATATTACCCCGACCCTACACTCAGTAAACAACAAACCCAGTTTGGCATTATTGATAGTTATTTTTATGGCACCGAAAGTGATATAAATACGAATACAGAGTTAAATAATGGCAATGAACCAGCGCTATTATCAACCTGTGGCGTTAATGAACGAAAAGATGTGCAATGCTGGGCTGATTCCCATCCAATAGAGTTTGACCGAAGCCGACCTATTGCGCGCTTAGTGATCGGTGGGCGCAGTTTATGCACGGGCTGGCGCGTTGGGAGTGATAATAAATTATTTACTAATAATCATTGTATTGAGACCGCATCAGAACTTGCCTCAACGGAAGTATGGTTTAATTATCAAAATAAAAGCTGTAATGGCTCAACTAAAGAAACTGTCGTAAAAGTCACGGGGAATGAGTTTTTTAAAACCGATTACACGCTCGATTATACTTTGTTCAGTGTTAATGATTTTAGCACTATCGAGCAATTTGGTTATTTAGGGCTAGATGTACGAAACGCGCAACAAAGTGAACGCATATATATTCCACAACATGGATCCGGTAACCCCAAAGAACTTGCAATAGAGTCAGATCAAGACAATGATGGTTTATGCCAAGTTAATGCTCCTTCAACAAATGGCCGTGGCAACAACACAGATATAGGATATTATTGCGATACCATTGGTGGCTCATCTGGTTCGCCTGTTGTAGCTGCATCAAGCAATCGTGTTATTGCATTGCATCATCTAGGTGGCTGCTACAACAAAGGAGCTAAAATAAGTAAAATTTGGCCTCAAGTAGCCAGCTATTTTAACGGTACTGTGCCCATTGGCGATAATGATGGTAATACCCCTCCTGCGCCTACGGCCCGTTTTGAATACAATTGTGATCAATTGCAATGTAACTTTGATGCTACTGGTTCCAGCTCTTCGGGCACAATAACTAATTACAGCTGGGATTTTGGCGATAATCAAATAGACAGTGGCGCAACTGTACAGCACACCTTCACTTCTACTGGAAACTACAACGTTTCTGTAACCGTTCAAGATAGCAATAACAACACCAACACACTAGCTCAGCTAGTCAGTGTTTCTGATGGTACGTCATCTGACATTGAGTTAAATAAAGGCCAAGCATTACCAGGTCTTAATGCAACAAGAAACCAAGAAAGTATCTATTTTATTGATGTGCCAGCTGATGCCAATAATATTATGATGAGCATATCAGGTGGTAACGGCGATGCAGACCTATACGTTAAGAAAGGCGCTAAGCCCACCACTTCAGACTATGACTGTCGGCCCTTTAAAAATGGTAACGAGGAAATCTGTACAGTTAACCTAGGAGAGGGTCGCTATTATATTATGCTCAAAGCCTATAGCAGCTACAATAATGTCACTATCATGGCTGATTATAAAAACAGTACACCACCGACGGGAGATAGCACAATTATTACCTCTCGCGCCTATGGATTTCCCGGTTTTTGGCAACGATACAGCTATCTGGTTCCTACAGGAAAAACATCTGTAACAATAAGTACAGCAGGCAGCCAAGGAGATATAAGCCTATATGTAAATGCAGATGGTGCAGTCACGCAAACAAAGTATGATTGCCAGTCAAAAAATCCCGGCAGCAACGAAAGCTGTACTTTAGCTGTTAACGCTGGTCAATCGTTACAAATCGGGTTACTAGGGATAGTCAGTTATGACTGGGTTAAACTAGTCGCTACTGCACAGTAAAATAACATTACTCCCCTTGTACAAAGCACTTCAGCGCCCTCTGAAGTGTTTTTATTTTTTACTAGTTTAGATAAAGCCCTACTCTACAACTTAAAATTTAATATATTTAGTACAGCTAAACTGAGGCCAGTAAATACGTAAATAAATAAGTGAATTTTACGGTTGGCTCAGAAGAGAAACACTTTAAAAAAACAAAAAACCACGTTGGCTTAGCCTAACGTGGTTTTGTCTTTAATCGTTTATAAAAACTATTATAGAGAAAGGTACTCTTTAGCGCGCGTCAGGTTATGAGAAACCATTTCGCTATCAGCGATTTGTGCCGCTTCGTATAAATCAGAAAGACCAGCCGTATCATTGTTTGCCATCATACGTGACACACCACGGTTGCTTAATGCAAATGACGTTAGCTCGCGAACTTTCATACGTGGACCATTACTTTGCTTTAGTAATGCAATTGCTTTGGTACAAATTTCATCTGCTTGTGCATAATTTTTTGATTTCACATTTAATGCGCAGTTATTAAATGATTGTTCAACTGGCTGAGACGCTGCCGCATTATCAATAATCATTAATTTGTAATCACTTTGATCAGCCATAACAGCCGCTGAGCAAGTAAATAATGAGCCAAGTGCGATGGTTTTGATTAGTGAACGTTTCATGATTATATTCCTATTTGGTTTGAGTCGTATCTGTTGCCGACAACTGAACTTTAGAGTGTTGGCTCAATTTCGACAAACGATAAAACTAAATCCGATAGGTGAAGAAAATTAACTTATAGACTTTAGTCTAATAAACGAACTGATATTCTATTTATTAACGGCATTAAATTGTTCATATACGCCTGACAATGAAATATTACTGGATTTGTACGTAATCGCTATTAGTATTGAATACAATACTAGTTGTGAACTTTATAATTAGTTTCAGCAACTTAATTATATAAATTAGCTGCAAATATGCTTTTAAGCTCTTTCTCGTCGTAACAACCTGAAAATAAGCAATTGATGATGAATTCCATCTGAGCAATAGGAAAGCTTTAAAGTGTAGAACATGATGAAAAGGTAAAAAACATTCATGGCTAAAGCGCACACCTACTTATAGGGCCAAAAAGCTCAACAACAATTTAAATATTGCTTTTAATTTAGATCACTGATTTATAAAAACTTTAACGCTGATACTCGCCCTTGTTTTCTCGACTAAAAAACGCGCCAGCAAGCTTAACGCCTACGATAATGCTCTTGTAGCTCGCAGTAAAATTTTTTCGGGCTAAAACTCAACCTACAATTGAATGCATTCATAGTTATGAGTTTTTAAGCAGGCTTTTCTTTTAATGAATGATTAAGTTTCGCAACACTCTAGCTAAGCTACCTGCGAAAGTATGATTACCATCATTTCATCATCCAAACCTATAAACTCCCTCGCCTGTATGCCATAATCTAAATAATTCATGAATTTAGTAACTTGGCGGTATTGCAACCGCTTCAAGCTAACTTAAAGGGTTTTTAAATGGCTTATCAAGAGCAAAATCAAGCAACAATCTACTGGCACGATTATGAGACCTGGGGGGCGAGTCCGCAAAAGGATAAGCCGAGCCAGTTCGCGGGTGTTCGTACTGATCTTGATTTAAACATTATTGGTGAGCCGCTGATTGAATATTGCAAACCTGTAGCTGATTATTTACCGCATCCTGAGGCATGTTTGATCACCGGTATTACTCCGCAAGTGGCGATGCAAAAAGGTTTAGTTGAGGCTGACTTTATTGCCAAAATTCATGCTGAATTTAGTGTGCCGAATACCTGCGTGGCCGGTTATAACAGCATTCGTTTTGATGATGAAGTAAGCCGTTATAGCTTTTACCGTAACTTTTACGACCCTTACGAACGCGAATACAAAAACAATAACAGCCGCTGGGATATTATAGATTTAGTGCGTGCTTGTTATGCACTGCGCCCTGAAGGTATTGAATGGCCGTTAAAAGAAGATGGCAGCCCAAGCTTTAAGTTGGAACATTTAACTGTTGCCAATGGCATTGAACACGCTGCGGCACATGATGCACTAAGCGATGTAACCGCGACGATTGCTTTGGCTAAACTAATAAAAGAAAAACAGCCAAAACTGTATAACTTCTTTTTTAGTTTGCGCGGTAAAAAAGCCTTAGCTGAGTTAGTTGATGTATTTAATATGACGCCGCTGGTGCATACTTCATCACGTATTCCTGCTACCCAAGGCTGTACCAGTTGGATTGCCCCAATGAGCTTTCATCCGACTAATAAAAATGCAGTAGTGTGTTTTAACTTAACCGAAGACCCACAGGTATTACTCGATTTATCAATCGAAGAATTGCGCACCCGCCTTTATACCAAGCGCAGTGAGCTTGCCGATGATGAACTGCCTGTTGGTTTAAAACTGGTACATTTAAATAAATGCCCTATTTTAGCGCCTGCTAAAACCTTATTACCTGAAAACGCCGCCCGCTTAGGCATTGACCGCGAGCAGTGTTTAAAAAATCTTGCGATTTTAAAAGCCAACCCAAGTCTTCGCGATAAAGTCACTGAAGTATTTAACGATAAGCCCGATTACGGTAAAACCACCAATACTGATTACATGTTATACGACGGCTTTACTAGCCATGCAGATAAAGCTAAATTTGCCATTATCCGTGATGCCAGCCCAGAGCAATTAGCGGGTATGAAGTTGGATTTTGAAGATAAAAAGTTTGATAACTTATTGTTTAAATACCGTGCCCGTAATTGGCCGCAATCGCTTAATCAAGATGAACTTGATCAGTGGCGTCAATATTGCCAAAACAAATTAATGCATGGTGAAGATCAACCATCGATCAGCGCACAAGATTTTATGGTTACGCTAGAAAATCTCGCCCATGAACATGACGATAATGAAAAAAATCTGACTATTCTAAAAGCGCTTTATAACTACGCGCAAAGTATGTAGTTTGCAGAGATTTAAAGCCGCGAGCAGAGTTATTCGCGGCTTTTTACTTTAAAATTCAAACTCTAGGGCAAGGCGAAAACTGTGATCTTTACCTTGTTGGCTCAGCTCTGTCACAAATCCTGCTTCCCACTTTAGTTGTCGCTTCGCTGAAAATCGATGTAGCCCAATAAAACCTGGACCAATACCAAAGAAGTCTTCTCCGGCGTATAGCTCTAATGCAGGCTGAAACTCAGAGCGAAGGCGATAGCGATACTGTGCGCGAAACTCAGTTTCCCATTCGTTTTTAATATCACCGCCCCACTCGTAGACTAAAAATGCATTCATGGTGAGACTAGTCCGGCCAAATTCTTTTTCCCATAAAAAGCCAGTTGTGGCTTCATAACTATCTTTGCCTTCTTGCATTTCAAGTTCAAATAAGGCGCCCCAGTCAGCCCACAGCCGCCCTTGCTCAACCAACTGCCAACGTAATTCTAATTCGTAGGCTGAGAAGCCAAAATTACCGTTGTCATCGCGTTCTCCAACCGCATAACCTTCCAAACTCATGGTATCGTTAAACGAGCCACCTAAGCCAACTCGTTGGGCTAAAATATTGCCCTTATCTGTTTGATGAGAGATCAGACGCCATTCAAATTCGCGCTCAAATGGTAATACATAAGGGTGGTAAACTTTATCTACAACTATTCCATCGGCACGCACATTAAACGATGCCATGAACAAAATCGAAGTTAAGCACCACGCGAGAATAAATCTCATGATGGCTCCTTTTGAGAAAATTGCCGAGTAAATACTATGCTGGTGCCAATAAAGGCTAAAACCGCAACTAGATATAGCCATAATGCAGTTTTGCTTGGCGTTGCCTCATAGCCGACTAAGGCTTTGAGGACACGGCCTAACTCTGAGTTTTCGACTAACACTGCACGCCAATCAAAGTAGTTGGACGTAATATTGATCAAGTCAATTTGGCTGGCCAGATCTAACACTATGAGTAGTTTTGCCGAGACATTAAAAGCCAATAACAACATCAGCGGATACACACCAAATCGTGCTCTAACACTGTGCAGTAAAAATAATAGCAACACACCAAAACTACCACAGATCCCTATTCCCAAGGATGTCCCTATAAGCAAGGGTTTTGATGTGTCGGTGTTATGCCAAAAACCAACCAGATAAATAAAATAGTGACTCAAATACAGCGCCATAACCGCAACTATTGCAAGCAATGCGAATAAACGCCGCTGTTTACAACTTACTAGTGACGCAACATACACAATGACGCACAACAACATTTGACTAAACTCTAGACCGCGATGATCAAATAACTGGCTCAACCAAGCGGCACTTTGTACATAAATAATACTACAAAGTAGCCCAACAAAGGCGGTCACTATCAGCACGCGCTGGTTTAGTTTTAGCAATGACTGTAGCAGCACGAGCAAAATTACAACCGGTAACAGCTGATTTATACTCATCAATAAACTAGTTATCAGCATCAGTCTTTCCTTCTACTAATACTGCACCACGGGCTGTGTTAGGTGAAAACTCACCAAAAAACTCATAACGCCCAGGGCTCAGTGGCCCGATATAAATCACACTACTACGATTTGGATACAGCACTTTCTCTCGATTTAAATCAAAGCTGTCAAACTCTTCTGGCGTACTATCTTGATTTTCAATTAAAAGTTTTAGTTTAGTATTGGCCGGAACGATGATCTCCGCTGGATAAAAAAGGTGATCTTTTAAAATTAATTTATATTCTTTAGCAAAACACGAAAACGGTAATACGCTAAATAGCAGCAGGCTGATAAACCCTAACCAGTTATTCACTCTCTGCTCCTTGCATAAATTCAACTCGCACTCGTAAGCCGCCTAATTCACTGTCGGCTAAAGAAATACTTGCACCATAAATTGTTACTATATGTTCAACTATCGCCATACCTAATCCGGCACCTTGCTCTCCGGAAGGATGTTTATCACCTCCAACACGGTAAAAGCGATTAAAAATTCGTGCTTTATGGGCATCATCAATGCCAGGACCTGAGTCATCAATCTGCCAACCATACGCACCTTGTTGATTGTTTAAGCGGATCACTATGTTACCACCACTGGGCGTGTACTTTATGGCATTACTTAATAAATTACTAAATAAAGTTGCCAAGGTAAATTGGTCACCATTAATAACATAATCATCGCCTTCAATACTGATCATATGTTGTTTTTCATCAAGTCGTTCGTATAGCTGTGCAACCACTTGTTGACTGACCTCTAGCACTGAAATTGAGCTAAATTGTGCCTGCCATTGCTCTGGATAGGTGCGTCCCAAAATCAACATTTGCTCAACAATATTACTTAGTTTATCGATACCTTGCGCCATTGCATCAAGCTCCAAGCAACCATCACCTTGTGCGCGTAGATTATGAACATTTATTTTTAGGCTACTTAGCGGGGTGCGTAATTCATGGGCAGCATCTGAGGCAAAAAAGCGCTCTCTTAAGTAGGCACTTTCTACACGTTTAAACAGATCATTTAAACGTGAGATCACCGGTTTAATTTCGTATTCATTCACTTGCCAATTAATGGCAGTAAAGTCATTGGCTTGTCGCGTTTTTAATAATGTTGAAAGGCGTGTTAATGGCCTCAATCCTTGTTTGACAAATAGACTGATCAACACCGCAAGCAGTGGCACACTCCAAAGCAAAGGTGTCATTGCTGACAAAATCATGGTCTCGCTAAGTTCATAACGTTTACTCAGCGGCTCTGCCACCAGCACTTGTTTAGTGCCTTCGGTTAAATGAAATACGCGCATTCGCTGTCCGGCTAAGTTTTCGACACTAAATCCGTTAACCCTTGGGTTTTGCGCCAGCTCAGCTAATGATTTAGACGCGCTGAGTAAATTGTTATCTTGCCAAATTTGAAAAAGTAATCGATTTAGATCACTTCTTAACACTGGCTTGTCGCTGTGTATAGGTTGCTCGATCAGTACATGAGCAATGGTTTGCAATTCGTTATCAAGTAGCAGCTGGGCCTGGCTCATACTTTCGCGGTAGCCTTTGCTGAATGCCAAAAAGCAAGTCAGGATCACCGTTGATAAAATAATCAGCGTTAGTCTGCGTTTAATTGACACTAACGTTTACCTACCACATAACCTATACCTCGTAAGGTTTTAATTAGATCTTTAGGGAGCTTTTTGCGCAAATGATGGATATGCACCTCAATGGTATTTGAACCGACTTCTTCGCCCCATTCATATAGTTTGCTTTCTAATTGTTGTTTGGACAATACGCGCCCTTGGTTTTCAAAAAAAGCCTTTAGCAACATAAACTCTTTACGCGGCAGGTTTACTGGTTGCTGATCAAGTGTGACTGTAAAAGCGGAGGTATCCATTTCTACATTTGCTACATTAATAGTACTTGATTGCGCATGAGTTACGCGCCGACTAGCGACTCTTAAACGGGCAAATAATTCAGCAGGATCAAATGGCTTAGCTAAATAATCATCAGCACCTAAATCTAGCCCTTGTACTTTATCATCAATACTACCGCGTGCCGTTAAGATCACTACAGGTAAGTTAGGGCGATGCTTTTTGACGTGTTTTAATACATCAATGCCATCGCCATCAGGTAGTCCTAAATCAAGCACAAGTAATTCGATCTCGTCATTTTCGAGCCATTGCATGGCTGATTTTATACTAGCACAGTGCTCTACACTGTAACCTTGTTGGCGAAGTGAACGACATAATCCTTCAGCCACTAACTTATCATCTTCAACCAGTAGTAAATGCATATTATCTCTTAAGTTTTTTATCTACTTTTGCCAACAACTGGGTGATCTCTTGCTGGCGGTATAAATCCGCTTTTGGTCTATCAGGGCGTGCCGGTGCCTGTTGAGCGGCAAGTAAATGTGTTTTTGCCTTTTTGTATTCCCTTTCGTCGTACAAAAATGCCGCGTATAAGTAATTACTATCGATACCGTTTGGATTAATAGCAAGCGCTTGGTTAAATAATGCATTCGCTTTGTCATCATCACCAAATCCAATTGGCCAACCCGGTACTTTACTGTAAAGGGTCGCTAAACTGGTGTAAGCAGAGCCTGATAACGCATTGCCATCAATTTCTATGGCTTGCTCTAACTGTGCTTTAGCATCTTTTGCTAACCCTAACGCACCTAAGCCGCCTTTTGCCCCAGCATAACTTGATAGCACAATACCATACCAAATATGGCTTTGTGCCTGATCATCATAGGTCTTTGCAAACCCAGCGGCCTGCTCTGATAACTTTTCAAATGCATTGAGCTGCGCTTTATCTACTAATTCATAATTCACAGTTGCCCAACTTGTTTGCACCTGAGTTAATTCGCTAGCAAGATCGGCATGCGCTGCGCTGGTTAAAAAAATCCCAGTTAACAAGCAGCTAGTATAAAGTAGTTTAGTCATAGTCATTCACCTTTATCAATTTTATCTGCAAAAAAACTTTTAATTTTAGGAAGTTGTTTTGCAATTGCGTTATCTACTAAGGATGGAAAAGCACCATTTAGTTTGACAAATAAGCGTTCTGGAAAGCCAATGTAACTGCGTGAATTTCCAGATTTCAATAATGAAATAAGCGCATCTGCCACTTTATCAGGTGGATCCATTGTATTGCCTAAAGCTTTATTCATCGCGCGTACTTGCACTGAATTGATATTTGTATCAGTTGCTCTAGGTGCTAAATATAATATTTTTACATCACAGTGACTGAGTTCGCGGGCCAGCGCTTCGGTCATTCCTCGTAATCCAAATTTACTTGCGCAATATAAGGTTTGATAAGGGTAACCAATACTACCAAACGATGATCCCACATTAACAATTGAGCCTTTTTTAGCTAAAATTTGTGGTAAAAATAGTTGGCATAACTTAATTGGCACCGACAGATTAACTATCAGTAAGTCATCTATTTGCTGCTCCGTCATTTCACTAAAACCTTGCATCACATTAATGCCAGCGTTATTGATAAGCATTGTTGCACCGCCAAGTGATTTAGCATGTTCAAGTAATTTTTGGCGAGTCTGTGCTGATGTTAAATCACCAATAAATATCTCACAGTCTTGGCCACACTTAACCTGTAATGCCTCTAGTTGTGCTTGTTGACGACCAACTAACAGTAAACGCCAGCCATGCTGAATCAACTTTAATGCCACGGCTTGACCAATTCCGCCTGTCGCACCTGTTAACACGCAAAGTGGACGGTTCATGCAGTTTGCTCCAAGTCGCTACTTGCAAACTGTGGATCTGTATCTAATTCACGAAAAATATTGCCATATAACTTATAAAAACATTTAGCGGCATGCACAATCGCTTGTTGATCTGCAGGAGACTCTATTTTATTCATCAGATCTTCAAAAAACTTCACATGCTCAATATCCAAAGCCCCATGAGATGTTAAATAACTAAATGCCTTTTTAGGTAATCCGGTCATATTGGCTATATTACTTGCCGCATTATCGGCTAACGCAATTGAAGTACCTTCGAGTACATGCACCATGCCAAAAAATGCCAATGGATTACCACGATTAATTGTATCGTAGGCATAAGCAACCATTAACTCGGTGGCAAATTTGGGAGCACTTTGACGTACTTGTTGTTTATCAAAACTACAGGCTGCAATATCATTGAGCACCCACTCTTGATGACCTATTTCTTCTTCTATATATTCCGCAACAGCCTCGCGGATCCACTCTTGTTCAGTCGATAATTTCGCGCCCACGGCCATCATTAATGGCACCGTATGTTTAACGTGATGATAGGCTTGAGCTAAAAATGAAGCATACTCAGTTGTGCTTACTTGCCCCTTGAATACTCGAGCAATGATCGGTGCAGCCAGTAAATACTCGCGTTCTGCTTGGGTTTGTGATTTTAATGTCTCGAAAAAATTGCTCATAATATTGCCTCACTGTACAGTGCTGTTAGTTGTGCATGATAATAGTTTGCTATTGCTTGGCGTTTAGGGCGGTTATTACTGGTTAATAATCCCCGCTCTGCAGTAAGTGGTTCAGCTAAGCGATGAAATGTTTTAATTTGGGCATATTCAGGTAATTGTGCGTTAATACCTCTACAATGCTCGACTAATACCTCATCAGTCATATTTACTGATGCATAAATAAGTGCTACTAAATGCGCTTTACCTTCACCAAAGACAACAGCTTGTTGTACTTCACTGTTACTGAGTAGCAAAGATTCAGGCCACTCAGCGCTGATGTTGCGCCCAAAACTAGTAATAATTTGGTTTTTTAAACGCCCCTTAATAGTTAACCGACCTTGTTGTTGATCAACCAAATCACCGGTTGCATACCAACTCGTTTGATCATGGGGTTGTTGACCTAAATAGCCTAAAAATAAGGGTCCTTTAATAAATAGCTGCCCGTCTACCAGTTTGCTTTGCAAGTGATTTAACACCCGCCCTGCACACTCTATGTCATCATCATTTGGCGTGTTTAAGCTCACCACTGATGAAGCTTCAGATAAGCCATAACCTTGATAAACTGGTAACCCTAAACTACGCGCCACAGTGATCAATTCACTGCTGACCACAGCGCCACCAACGGCAATAAATTTCAGGCTCTTTGGTACTGTCCATCCCTGCTTGGCAAACCAGACTAAACAGGTCAATAATTCCGGCACCAAAATAAGCGTATTCGGTTGCACACGATCAATGGCATTGATCAGTTGACTGGCATCATTTAATTTTGCCCCAGAGAAGCCTAATTCTGGTAGTGTCATAACATGCACTTCACCTGCGGCTAATAACGGTGCAAAAACCCCTGCAATGTTTTCAAGTAATACTGGCAAAGGTAATAAACACAGATGTTTTGGCTGTTTTATCGCTATTTTTTTATGCAATGAGGTCGCCACTTGTAATTGACTTTGTAAAGATAAGCACACTCCCTTTGGCTCACCGGTAGAGCCTGAAGTAAACGTCACTTTTTGGGTATCTGTAAAAAATGTTGTAGGGCTCGAAGCGCTTACTTTATAGATATAAAGCGGGTAGCGGGTTAACACGCTCAAGGTCGCAATACATTCTAACCCGTCAAGTTCACAGGGGGTGTCGCTGATAAAATGCGAAACGCCGCTTTTATTCACGCTATTAGTTAGCTGTTGTGGGCTAAAAAAGGTCGGCAGCGGAATGCTTACTTGTTGTAACTCAATCAATGCAAAGTCAACAATTAACCAAGCAGGCGTATTGTCCATTACAAACGCCACGGCTGACATATCAAGCGCTTTAAAGTCGATAATTAACTCGGCCACTTCTTGCATCAGCGTCTGTTTACTGATCGGCTGCATTTGTTGGTCATGATGATCAACAATCACAGTATCAAGCGCTGCGTGTGGTAGTTGCGATAAAAACCCCATTATGCCTCCAATTGCGATGCTAATTGGCAACTCGCTTGATGATAGTGCTGTTTAATATTAAACAAATGAGGTGTGTTTATTACGCAATCATGAGCAGCCGCTAAATCAACCACACACAGTGTTGGTTTATTTTCATAATAAGTCCCCCAATCTGCTGGGTTATCAAGTGCCTGACTATTGGCTAATGCTATTTCAGTGCAATTAACTCCGAGCATTTTTAATAATGCTCTAACCTTTGCAGTGGCACAAAATACCAAACGTTTTGCGCCAATTTGATAAAGTGCTTCATTCATTAGTACAAAATGAGCGAGAGTCGCTTTGCGATTTGTTGAGCATAAATTACCAAGCTCATAAATATCTTCCCTCGGTACATCAACAAAGTATTCAATCGGCTCTGGTAAGTATTGCTCGATAAAAAGTGATTGAGTAGCAGCTCTAAGTCCCAGCGTGCAAGAATCAGCGGCAATACTTAATTGGCATAACACCGGCATAAACTGCTTAATATTGGCGCCGTAAGCTCTGGCAAAACTCGCTTTAACGACTTGCTCTAATTGCACACGAAATGGCATGTTTGCATTTGCACACACATAATCATGTGTGTTGGTAACAGGCAAGTTAGTAACTTGAAGTGATTGCATAGTGTTCGCTCTTTTTAGACTATGGGTAAAATCTAACGAGCAAAACTTAAATAAACCTTAAGAAAAATTAATTTTTATAAAAAAACCCAAACAATGTTTGGGTCAGTGATTACGTAACTGGAGATTTCAGGAATAATAAGCCACATCTACCCGCTAATTGCGGGCTTATGCAAGTAAATTTAAGACAGTTAGCGTTTAATTTACTTGCTGGAGATAGACTTATTATCCGACGCTCTGATTATCTATTTTTTATGTAACGCTTCGATGCGCGCCAATAAGCTTGATGTGTCAAAACGCCCACCACCAAGTGCTTGTACGTCAGCGTAGTACTGATCGACCGTCGCGGTCATTGGTAAAGTGGCACCATTATTTTTTGCTTCATCTAACGCAATACCTAAATCTTTACGCATCCAATCAACAGCAAAACCAAATTCGTACTCACCTGCCCACATGGTTTTGTAACGGTTTTCCATTTGCCATGAACCAGCCGCACCTTTTGCAATCGTCTCAATGACTTTTTCGCCATCAAGGCCTGCTTGTTTGGCAAAATGTAAGCCCTCGGCCAAGCCTTGTACAACGCCCGCGATACAAATTTGATTAACCATCTTACACAACTGCCCAGAGCCAACTTCGCCAAGTAACTGGCTAAAACGGCTAAATGCCGCCATAACTGGTTGTACTTTTGCAAACACTGCTGCGTCGCCACCAGCCATGACTGTTAATACACCATTTTCAGCACCAGCTTGACCACCCGATACTGGCGCATCAATAAACGCAATATCTTTTAGTGCCGCATTAGCGGATACTTCGCGCGCAACTTCGGCTGAAGTCGTAGTGTGATCGACTAAAATAGTGCCTGCTTGCATACCTTTAATCACCCCGTCAGCACCATAAACGACTGAGCGTAAATCATCATCGTTACCTACACACATAAATACGATATCTGCATGTTCTGCGGCTTTTGCTGGCGTTAATGCCACCTGACCTGCGTATTTTTCTGCCCATTGCTGTGCTTTTGCTGTGGTACGGTTATACACGGTTACTTGATGACCGGCAGTTGCTAAATGACCCGCCATTGGATAACCCATTACACCTAAACCGATAAATGCGACTTTCATTGACATAAAATTGACCTATTTCAGTGGTAACTTAAAAAGATAATTTGATTATCTCAACCGAACAGTAAAAAAGCGAATGAAAAAGTCTTCATTAAATTTCTTCATGGACGAGACAAAATAGGTAACCTATGGATAGCATATATCAATTCAGTGCCCCGCTTTATAACGGCGAAAATTTTGCCTTAAGTCAGTTAAAAGGCAAAACGATTTTAATCGTCAATACCGCCAGTAAGTGTAACTTTTCGGTGCAGTTAAGCGCACTCGAAAAACTATATCAGCAATATAAAGCACAAGGGTTTATTGTGTTAGCATTTCCGTGTAATCAATTTGACTACAATGAGCCAATAGACAACATTGATATTAAAGACTTTTATCAACAACAGTTTAATGTTAGTTTTCCTGTGTTTAGTAAAGTAATGGTCAACGGCCCTGATGCTCATCCGTTATTTAACTATTTAAAAGCACATACCCGAGGAATTGCACAAAATCGTGCTATAAAATGGAATTTCACCAAGTTTCTAATAAACTCTGAGGGACAATTGGCGGTACGTTATGCACCGCGCACTAAACCCGACACCTTGAAACAGGTCATAGAGAGTAATATTAATGATGCAACTAACGGTAGCGCTTTTCAGTTCGCAAAAATATGAACATGCATCTTTTGATGCCTGTTTAAACAATCAAACACGCATCAAATTAACCCGTTTTGAACAATCTCTTGATGCGAAAAGTGCCATACTTAGCCAAGGCTTTGATGCTGTATGCGTATTTGTAAACGATATCGTTGATAAAACGGTTATTGATCAGCTTGCTCAATTCGGCGTGAAATGTATTTTATTACGCTGTGCTGGCTTTAATAACGTTGACCTAGCTGCGGCACATGCCCATAACATCGAAGTATGCCGAGTACCCGCTTACAGCCCTGAGGCAGTTGCAGAGCACTGTGTAGCATTAATGCTTACCCTCAATCGCAAAACTCACAAAGCCTATAACCGTATCCGTGAAGATAATTTTGATTTAAATGGCTTGCTTGGCTTTAACTTATTCAAGAAAACCATTGGTATCATTGGCTGTGGAAAAATTGGCTTGGCTTTAGTAAATATACTCAATGGCTTTGGTGCAAATGTATTGGTTTGCGACCCTTATGCAGTACCAGGCAATTATACAATTTGTGATCTAGACACTTTATTAAGTCAAAGCGATGTGATCTCTTTACACTGCCCGTTAACCGAGCAAACTCATCATATGATCAACGAACACGCTTTTGCCAAAATGAAGCAAGGGGTGATGCTTATAAACACTTCCCGCGGCGCATTAGTTGATAGCAAAGCCTGTATTGGCGCACTTAAAACTAAAAAATTGGGTTATTTAGGGCTAGATGTGTACGAACAAGAGTCAGAACTATTCTTTAAAGACCGCAGTGATGAAATTATGCAAGACGATGTGTTTTCGCGTTTGGTAAGTTTTCCAAACGTACTGGTCACCGGCCACCAAGGCTTTTTTACCAAAGAAGCATTAAGTGAAATTGCGCAAATCACCGTAAATAATGCACTTGAGTTCGCCAATAACCAACCACTAAGTAATGAAGTTAAATAAGGGGTTGCTTTAGGTGCTAGGTGCTAGGTGCTAGGTGCTAGGTCAAAGTTTAAAAATCAAGGTACAAAAAATCAACCAAGTTAGCTTGGCTTAAGCCTGTTTAGTTGCATAAGCTGGAGTGGCCCTAAACATTAGTGGTGTACATTTTATGGTTAAGGTAAGCTATAATCGTTCCAATTAATTTTCTTGGGAGTTTTTATGAAAGCATTATTAGGCAATTTAGCAAAAATAGTTAAAGGAGATCCTTCCGGAAATAGACAACTAAGGGAGTTCATTTCAAGCAGCTCAAAAGAATCTACAGTAATAACATTATCAAATGGTAAAAAATATAGAATCTCTACGCATTCTCCTAAAGATAATGTCGTGACATGAATATAGCTTTTCCTGCTTTTTTTATTTTAATACTGATTATTCCAGGTTTTATTTTCCAAAACTCTTACGAAAAAGTTGAAAATACCAGTATAGAAAAAAAGCCATTTGATGTTTCCTCATCGTTGGCTTTTTTTTATGCATTAATTTTACATTGTTTCTTAATCTACGTATTAGTTCCTTTATCGGGCAGTGAAGTTAATTTCGAGCTTTGTATCAAACTATTAACTGGCTCTAAAACTTTGAGTGAGACAGAGCTTGGGGTTATTAACCGCAGTATCCCTCGCGTCTTAATATATTTTGCTTTATCTTTTTTACTTGCTTACATCTTTGGTAAGTTTGTTCAATGGGGGATTTTTAAGCTTAACCCATATAAATCGTCTAAATTATCGTTTGATACTCCATGGTATTATGAACTTAAAGGTAAGCTTTCAGACACACAAGATGCTCAAATCATAAAGCTGTCTTGCTTAGTTGAGTCTAAAAATACAGCATTTCTATATTATGGATTATTAGAGGATTTTTACCTTGATTCTAATGGACAATTAGACAGGGTTGTTTTAGTAGACGCAATGAGACGACCAATTGAGTCAGATGAAATGTCAACTGATGATTTGCAGAATTCTGGTTCCCAGCGCTTCTATGAAATAAAGGGTGATAGGCTTATACTCAAATATGAAGATATAAAAAATATCAATATAGAGTACCTCTACATAACAGAGGAAAATTAGATAACTAACAAAAAGCTAAACTAGGCAAATTTAAATAATCTTGTCCCGTCGATCAATTTTAGCTACTTTAATTTTGCCTGTTAGCTTAGCGTTACAAGCGTTCACTGGTATATCAAAAAGTATATATTTGTTTATTAATGGGTGGCCACTACACAGTGATTAGGATTATTCCAAACGATTTTTTATTACATTGCTCACATCTTAACTAAGTAATTAATATGCAGCTGTGTTTTTATTACGATTTTGAAGATAATTCTGTATAGATAGTATTCACATATATATTTGTTTTATAGTGAGCAAACACTTTAAATATCAGTCATAAGAAGGGATCAACTTGTCAAATGTATTAATTAATTCATTTCCCAAAGCTTTAGGTAGTTTTTCAATATATAGTAACGATAAACAAAGTTTCGAAGAGATACCCAAAGGATTTTCTGGGTTCGCATTTAGCAAAATGGAATATGATGCTGCGCTTGATAATTCTCTTAAGCAATTATTTCTTGGTTTGCTAATGCATGATAAGGTGATTTTAAGATACGATGATTTTATTAGATGTATTGAGCTATTAGGCTCTCGAAATATTATGACTTTGATGCAAGAAGATGCTTTAACAGTCTTATATGATCAGCGTGACTTTGCATATTTAGAGAGAGATGGCGATTTAAAGTTAAGTGTACTAGGAAAGTTAAAGCCAATTAAAGACATTTTTTATGGATATACCAATATAAAATGCAAAAGCAGTAAAGATCAGTCAAAACTAAGGCAATTAGTTGACTCAAAAAAGATTCTGATAGATCAAGATGCGGAATACTCAGATGAAGAAAAAATAATTAGTGAAACTATAAGAGATTTTAATTCTAAAAAATTTCGAACTGCTCTTGGTGTTGAAGATAATACTCCTAACTTTGTTGAAAAATCAATTAAACTTAGGGTTTGTGAGGTAGCTCAAGGTTTTGTTTTACAAAATAAGTGTAATGCTGAATCAATAATACAAGACTCTATTTCAGAATCTTATTTAAAACAAAAAATTATTTTAAATTCAAATTTAGTAACAAAAACTGAAGGATTTGAATACTTATTGCAAAAAAAAGGGATTCCAGACCTTTTTTATTTGTTTAAACGAAATATTTTAAGTGTTGACGATCTGATAAAGATCAGAGATTCAGGCCAAGCTAGTATCTTTAGAAAGTGGTTAAAATCAAATGACTTTGATAAAGACAAGTTAGTTTCCGCTTTATTGAAAAAGAAGAATAAATCTATAAAAGCAAGTGCTGTAAGGTTTTTATACCCTACTGTTATCGGCTTATTTAACACTCCATTAGGTATAACAGCCTCTGCTATTGATTCTTTTTTTATACCCAAGCTTCTAGATAACTGGACTCCAGAAGTATATCTAGACGAAAAAATTGCATCGTTTATTGAAAAAAAACAAAAAGATCATATTAAATCACGCCAATTAGAGCTTATTAAAAAACATGGATTAAAAGAATCTTTTGATGATTGCTATTGCGGTAGTGGAAGAGCCTTCTCTAAATGTCATGGGGAGATTTAATAAAACATGAACGTTTGCTATTAATACTAATGAACTTTGCCAAAAGTAAATCAGGGTGTGGATAAGAAGTGTATAGGAGTAACCTTAAAGGCTGAGGAGTAACATCTTGACTTCAGACTTACTGCCTTAACGCTCATAGCACATCTGTGACAGTCAGACTTGGTTGAGTCCTGTTAATCGAATCTGACAAACAAGCTTATACATATAAGTATCTTAAACACTGGCACTTACATTTTACGGATAGCATTTATTTTATTAATCTTTTTGATCACTCCTGACTCAAAAAGTTGCTGCGTGCTGGACTTGAGCAATTGAGTTTCCTCAAACGTTATATGCTCTTTAATGATTAAGTTTGCATAGGTAATTTGCAGCCGGTTTATTGCACGGGTTTTCTTTCTGCATTCAAAGCACTTGATCGCATGTGCATCAATCCAAAACTTTAATTCTTCAAACCAGTATTGCTGCTCTTTAGCAAAAAATATAAACGCTCTATGACAATCGACACATTGCTCTTCTATATCAACATACAGTTGCCTTGGATATAAACTGTCACATTGTTTTTCGATAACTGCGGGGATTGCCGTCTCAGAAAAGTAGCGAACACTTGAATATCGCCAAAAGGCATTCTCGATTTCTTGTTTTGGGTAACTATTTCCAGAGAGGATTGGCTCGCTGCCATATCTTGGGTGGTTTACATAATTGGTCATTTTAGCTATTTACCCAGCACAAAAAGGATGGCTAAAGCGCAGACTGCTAGAGCAATAATTAAACTTTTATTTAGTTTACTCAACCAAGGAGAAACAATAACGTCATTTTCTGAGTCGCTTACTCGTGGTTGAGGCTGTTGAGCTGTTGGTCTTGCTGGCAGTTCGCTGTCTGCAAGCTGCTGCAAAGTCATTACAACCTGTTCAGGATTAACATGGTCGCCATTTGCAATCGTTATATTCTCAATAATGCCACTGCAGTCGGCCATGACTTCTAAAACGACTTTTTCAGTTTCAACATCAAATAACACATCACCGGCATAAACGAGTTGGCCTTCACTAACATAAAGTTTAGCGATATCTGCTGTGTGTATTGAGTCTGGAAGCGTGGGTACTTTAACATCTATGTTCATAATTCCTCCTTGGATATAATACCAATCGACTTAAATATTTAACCATTCTAGCGAGCTAAATGGTCAGTAGCTTAAAACGATTGGTATAACACTATGTATTAACAATTAAAACTAAAAAACTGACAGCTAAATTATCAACCAAACGCGACATTAGCGAACACGGCGGTCATCAGTATCGGACACACATAACGTATGTACTGAGCAAACCAATAACGCATGCCACTTGCAGCCTCATTTAATTGATTACCACGGCGCCACAACCACCCTACAGTGATAAAGTAAAATAAGCCCATAAGCGGTAATTGATACTGAGTCAGTACCATGATCACTAAACCAAATAACCAATCAAAATTGAAAATAATCAACGATGACGCGGCTAAAACCGTTAAGCTCACTAAAAACGTCGCTTTTTTACGCTCTACTTGATGGTTTTCAACTAAAAAAGCCACTGGAATTTCAGTTGATGAAATAGTCGATGTGAGTGATGCAATCGACATAAGTACAAAAAACAGTAAACCAACCAATAAGCCAATTTCGCCCATAGTATTAAATAACTGCGGTAGAATTGCGAAAATTAGTTGCCCTTCTCCCACTAATTTTCCATCACTAAATACTTGCACGCCATTGTGCTGCGCCACGTAAATTGCAGGAATAATTAATAAACCTGCTAAAAAGGCAACCCCTGTATCAAGTAACGCTACCGACGCGGTTAACCGCGGCAAATTAGCATCAGGCTGCAAGTACGAGCCATAAATCATCATACAACCGACACCCAGTGACAGTGAAAAGAACGCCTGCCCCATTGCCGCAATAATTAAACCTGGGTCGAGTATTTGGCTAAAGTCTGGCACTAAATACGCAGCAAAGCCTTCACTTGCGCCATCAAGCGTGGCTATATAAGCAATTAGCACAACGAGTAACACCAATAGCATCGGCATTAACCGTCGCGACCATGTTTCTATGCCAGATTTAACACCTTTGAGAATAATACTCGCAGTGAGGATCAGCATCAGTGGTGTAAATACAAAATTACGCGCCATCGAATCCGTGTGTAAAAACGTACTGACGGTGGTAAATCCAAAAAAGCTAGCAATGGGTTCAAGGGCATAAGCAAGCATCCAACCTGCAACAATTGAGTAAAAGCTCAGCATCACAATCGCACCGGCTAAACCTAAATAACCAGCAGCAGCGCCTACTTGCGGTGCTTGCTCTTGCCATGCTTGTCTAAGTGCTTTAACCGGATTAGCTTGCGCTTTATGGCCTAAATACAACTCAGTGTATAAAGCTGGCAAGGCTAAAAAAAAGATAACTATAAAATAGACTAGTAAAAACGCGCCGCCGCCATGATTTGCCGCTTGCGTGGGAAATCCCCAAATATTACCTAATCCAACTGCAGCGCCAGAAGCTGCTAAAACAAAGCCAAGGCGGCTTTGAAAACCATCACGCAATTGTGCCATACATCTACAAATCTGTTATTATTTTTCATTATTGTGAATTAAACCATATTTAACTCTCACAGAGTAATAAATTTGCCTTGGCTTAATTAACCAGCGCACAACCGCACAAAATATAAACATGTTTGTTCTTTTATCACTTTAATTGTGGATTTTATGCCTGCGTTATTTTTTCAACAGCAACTCGTTATCACCAAACACAGCGTGCAGCCGTTTAATGCGAAAACTATTTTATTATTTGATGCCCAGCAGTTAAATGTCGATAAATTCGATTTAAACGCACTATTAAGCCCATTTGAACTGACGGTGATCACCCGTAGAAAAAGTTACAAAGCCAAGCAAGAATATTTAGCCACTCGGCTACTGCTTAAGTATTTAGTAAAACAAACGATGCCACAATTTCGTGAGCTAGCAAATAACCATATTAGCTCTGAATTTGACCAGCAAAGCAGTAAATTACTGCTACATATAACGGACAGTGACACTGTATTGCGTAGTTGTTTATCCCACTCTAATGGTTTTGTGGGTGCTGCATTAAATGTAGAACGAATTGAATTTGGTTTTGATATTGAAAAAATAAACCTGAAGCGTCCATTTGCAAAGCTCGCTAAGCATTTTTATCATCTTGATGAGGTAAATTTAATAACGCAAGATCAGCAAAGTGCAGAACGATTTTTTAGAATATGGACCTTAAAAGAAGCACTTGCCAAAGCCACCAGCCAACCAATTGCAAAATTACTCAGCCCCAATGTATTTACTGAACTTGAGCGAGCAAATTTAACAGCGCTGAGTTGTCAATATCATGAGTTTGATATCAGTGTGGTAAGTGACAAGAGCACTGACTGGCAGTGCTCTGTGGTAAATTCTACCGCCAAATTACGCGGCGTTTTGAACTTCTAATAAACGGCTGTGGATCGCTTGCACAACAAAGTCTGACTCGCTCTGCTCCACTAAAAAGCACAGGTTATGTTTACTTGCGCCATGACAAATTAAGCGAATATTAAAATCGCTTAATACATTCATTAAGTTAATTTCTTGCTGACGTAATTGAATTTGTGAACCAATTAATGCCACTAAGGTTAAGTTGTTCTCAACCGACACGTGGCAAAACTCCGCTAACTTATCAAGGCATTCTTGATCAAGCTCAGGACGCGAGGCATTTGGCGCATTATCTAAAGTAATTGCAACACTTATCTCAGAGGTAGTTACCAAATCAACCGAGATATTAAACTCACTTAAAATTGTAAACACGTGAGCTAAAAAGCCACTAGCCAAAAGCATTTCGGGGCTTTTTAAGGTTAACAATATTTGATTTTTACGCTGCGTGACAGCACGAATTCCGGGGATTTGTGATTTCTCACGTTCGATCCAGGTACCACCACGTTCAGGCTCACGGCTAGAACCAACAAACACACTAATATGGCTGCGGCTCGCAGGTAAGATAGTTGCCGGATGTAATACTTTCGCCCCAAAGGTAGCCATTTCGGCCGCTTCATCAAAACTTAAACGCGCAATCGGCGTAGCCTTAGCACATAAGCGCGGATCAGTGCTAAAAATGCCCACGACATCAGTCCAAATGTGCACGCTCTTAGCGTTTATAGCTTCGGCCAGTAATGCCGCACTGTAATCTGAACCACCACGACCAAGTGTGGTAGTTTGACCATGTGCGTCGCTGCCTATAAAGCCTTGAGTTACAATAACCTGTTCAGCTAATAACGGAATTAAATGCTCTTTTGCGGCCATTGCTGTTGCAGCTACATCTGGGGTTGCTTTAGAAAACTGGCTGTCGGTTTTTAATACCTGTCGCACATCAAAACGCACCGCATTTAAGCCATTTAAACGCAGTACCTGAGTAAATAAATAGGATGATAAACGCTCACCAAAGCTCAATAACTCATCATGTTGTTGCTTTGATTTTAGTGGCTCACTGGCAAGTGACTTAAAAGCTTTAATGGTTTCATCAAAGCCATGAGCTAAATCAGCATCCAATGACAGCTCATTTAAAATAGCTTCTTGAATAGCAATAACGCCAGCAATGTTCTCATTGCGCTCATCTGCTGATAAATCTTTTTTACATAAGGTCACAAGGTGATTAGTCACTCCTGCGCTGGCACTGACGGCCACTACTCGTACGTTGTTATCGGCTACAATAATTTCACTGCAACGGCTCATCGCTTCAAAGTTAGCCACACTGGTGCCACCGAACTTTGCGACTACGTAGTCTGATTTTTGATTTTGTGCTGACTGTTGCAAGTTAGTTGCAGCTAATTGGGTATTCATGTCGTCTCCTTTTGTGGCATTCATACCACGATAAAACAAGAAGAACTTGGCAAGGGGGTGCTCGATAAGAAAAGTCCACTGCCAGAAGCTCTCCACCTAATTGGTGACAGTTTTGAGGATTCAGCCCCATAAACCGAAAAACCACTGTGACGTCCAGTTGCTTTCCTCGGCGAGTACTTCCCTCCTTAATGATTACAGGCATACGTCGCCTAACATTAAGTACCTAAGTACCGCACCTCTTCTGAATGTTAGATTAATTACGTAAATTATTAGCAATTAAATAACAAAACCCGCTATTAAGCGGGCTTTGAAAGTTATCGTTTAGACGTCTAGCTGTCAAGTTGTTTTAAATAATAAAAGCAATTAAATAAAACTACCTGCTAAATACGATCCCATATAACCAATTGTATAAGCGATTAATAAATACACCGACATACGTAAATAACTCATGAAGGTAAGCGCTTTTACTTTACTCATAGCGATAATACCGGCAGCCGAGCCAATAATAAGCATGGACCCACCCACTCCAGTTGCATACGTAAACGACAACCATTGTTGTGGACTCATCACTATTTCAGCTTTAAGTAACGCAGCCGTTAGTGGTACGTTGTCAACCGCAGCTGATAATATACCCATTAAATAATTAGCGTATTGTGCTGGCATTAACTCGTAAAGATGAGTGAACTTACTGAGCATACCGACTTCTTTCAGAGCGCCTACAAGTAATAATACGCCAACGAAGAACAGTAAGGTGTCGTATTCTATTTCGCGAATATAATCGATGATTTTTTTATTCACATCTTTTTTGCGCATTAAAAATTGCGCTACTAAAAACATCAACGACAAACCAAATAAGAAAGTTAACAAAGGCGGCACATGATAAAGCACGCTTAACGTTAATGTCCCGACAATCGTTGATAAGAAAATCACTGCAATAGTGATATCTGTTTTCTCAATGCGACGGTCCTCTTGTTTGGTAAACTCAACTTGGCCGTTGAGTCCAAATGACAGCATAATGGCCAATAGCGCCACGCTAAATAACGCAGGCACAACCAACAATAGCAAGTGACCAATGGTAACTTTGTCATCAAGGAAAATCATCAAGGTAGTAACATCACCGGTAATTAACGACACTCCGCCCGAGTTCACACTAAAGATGATAAGCGTAGCGTATTTAATTAGCTTTTTCGGATCGAGTTTTAACGACATCACCACCGCAAGGGAAATTAATGTGGCTGTGATATTGTCTGAAATCGACGAAAATAAGAAGGAGAACCCGCCAATCAAAAACATCAGTTTGCGTTCGCTAATAGCACTGGGCATTATCTTATGCACAATATTTTGGATAAAACCTTTGGAGTTCAAATAGGCTACAAAGGTCATTGCAGCCATTAAAAACAACCAGAGTGTGGCAATCTCTAAAATATTGTGGTCAAGTTGATGTTGTACGTTTTCGGGGCTTTGCCCGTGAAGCGGCGAGATAAATAAGATAATCCAGCATAAAGTACCAAAGAAAAGCGTGGTTTTGGCCTTGTTTACATGGATAATATCCTCTATAACGATGAGCACGAATGCTAGCGTTATCAGGGTTAGGATAATTGCAGTTACCATGGTGTTTGAACAACCTTTATAAAAATGTAAAAATTGTATGTTATGAGCCGCAGGACGACACGGCGCGCAGTCTAGCACCAAAGAATGTGTAAAACTATTGTCAATTTGCTTTTCTACGACTAATCGCTGAGGCCTAACAAGCCGGCTTTACAAGATAAATTAGGATTTTTGGAGTTTTATGATCCCAGCTAAAAAGTTGCTAAATACCCTAACAGAGCACTGGGGAATGTTAGAGCTGCTATTTAAACGTTTTAAAATGGCTGATTTCAGCCTAAAAGACGTGCAAAATGCGATCAAACAAAAACAACCTACGTGGTCAAATGAGCGCATTTACAAAGAAACCAACCGCCTTTTAAACCAAGATATTATTATTCCCTTGGCTAAATCGTCACAACTTGAAATTAACCGTGCAATTGCAGATTTTGCCACTTTTTTATTGCAGGAAGAACATTTAGGCTTGGCGCAAGAAATTAGCGTGCTGGTTGAAGATTTAGCCCGTTTGGGTAACCGTTTAGACAATGCCGGTAGTATTGAAGACTACGACGAGATGCGCCGTTTTAGCCGCATTATGGATGATCGGGTGCGTAAAATAATGAAATTATTTGCCCACAACGAAAATGCCATTTTAAATATTGTAGAACAAGCAAAAGCTAATAATGCGGTGCAATCATTACAAAAGCGTTATCAAGCGGTGATTGAAGCGTTTGATGAATACATTGAACCAATGCTTGAAATGGTTGATATTCGTGGCGATTTTCATGCTTGTTTTAATACCATCGAAACAAAAATCAGTACGCAAATCGAATATATTGAACGCAGCGGTAAAGCTTATCAAGATAAACGCATGCTTGAACGATTACGTACCCGAATTTTAGAAATGCATTTAGTTGGTCGCGAAAGCCTGCGTAAAAGTGCCGATATGCTAATGCCACTGCGTGAAGAGTTGCGCCGTAATAATATGATCACTCGTCAAGCAGCTAAAGTACTTGGTTTAGTACGTAAAAATGGCGTTGATAATATGCTCAGCGCCGTACAACCACATTTTGTCTCTGACACGCAGCGGTTCTCATTGGGGCAACAGCGCCATATGGTCGCTTATATGGCTGCACTTGTTGAGTTTGAACACAGTGAATACGAACTTCCTGATCAACAAGATGTGCCTGCTTTTGTTACGCCCAATATTCCAGATTACAATAATGTTAAAGCAAACTTTAAAAAACGCTTCAATGCTAAACGTAAAAAGCCACAACCATTATTGACCTTTTTAGAGCAAAGCTACCCCGACCTTGAAGCCGATGAAATGCTGTTTTTATATCAAAAGCTGGTAAGTGACACCGATATTGAAATCAATCAAAGCGATGAAAAAATGCGCGTGAAAATTGCCGGGCAACATTTTTCTCTTTTCCCTTTTAATTCTAAGCCTGTTGACTCTCAGCGAACACCAACAGTGGATGAGTAACCGTTATGACACAGATAAATTTAGATGAACTTAGTCATCTACAAGCAATTAATAAAAAATTAGTCACCGGCTATCACATTAGCGAACAAGACACCGTAATGTGGCAAGAGCTTGATCAACAAATTGATCATTACCGCGCATTATTCAGCGCCCTTGGCCACGATTTACAACATGACAGCCGTGGTTTTTATTACTTTGCCAGTGATGAAAGTACACCCAATATGGGGAAAATTTCCCGCGCGATTGCCTTAACCATTTATATCTTAATTGAGCACTATGCAAACTCAGGTAAAGACCCAATGCGTGCCTTATTTGATGAAGTGAATGATTTAGAACTGATGCAAACTTTAGTGCAAATGAACAAGCACTTATTTGATCAACTCGAAATTTTTTCAGGATCAGACCTACGTAAAGACGTGTACTTACGCATGATACGACTTGGCCTTGCCCGTGAAGTAGAAGGCGGCTTTATGCTGCAAGCACCTATCTACCGTTATATTGATGCCTTAATGGAAGTAAACGAAGAAACCTATATTGGAGAGGACGAATAATGAAAAACCTATACGGCCTCAGTAAGCTGGCATTATTAAACACCGCCGGTTATGCCAAATGTGTGATCCCGCTTGATAAAAGCAGCTCAATTTGTGCACCAAATAACACCGGTAAAAGCTCGGTGATCAATGCTCTGCAATTTCCGCTTATTAATGATTTACGCCTAACAGAATGGGACGGTCATGATTTAGACGAAACTCGTAAATTTTATTTTTCGTCAGATCAATCCTATATTTTACTCGAAGCCGACCTGCCCCATGGCCCGGTGGTGATTGGTGTAGCTGGGCTTGGTAAAATTGCCGGTTACGCACATCAGTTTTTTTGTTACCAAGGCAAGCTTGATCTTGAGCAGTATACTCAAGGTAAAACCATTATTAAGTTCACTAAGCTGTTTAATCATTTAAAAGAGCAAGGCTTTAACCCTATCGAGCTTAAAGCGCAAGAGCTCAACGCACTATTAACGGGTGGTGCCACGCCATTTGATGGCGACATTAACTTAAAGATGATCCCGCTTAACAACGTGCAAGATTCGGCAATTTATAAAGAAATTTTCCGCCGTATTTTGAACCTGCATAAATTAGGCGCTGCCGACGTAAAGCGCTTTATGTTACGCGTATTTGAACGCCACATGTCAAACTCAAAGGTCGATTTTTATGAAGTATGGCGTCGCTCCTTTGATAAAGTAAACCGCGCAAAACGTGAGCTAAAAGCACTCGAGTCGATGCAAGAGCCTATCAGCGCCCTTGAATCTATGCTTGAAAACCAAACCGTACTCAAAGGTAAATTAGCCGCATACGCCCCCAAAATTGACCAAGCATTAATCGATTTTGATAGCTACCAAGAGGCGCAATTGAGCGAGCTTAATGTTGCCCTTGAAGACATTGAACACGAAAAGCACGAGTTTGAACAAAAACAACAACTTTATGTACAACAATCGCGCGATATTGAACGCAGGCAAACACAAATAGAGCAATGGTTTTTAGAATTTGGTGCTCTAAAATCTGAATTTGAATTGGTTAACATGGCAACCTTAAAAGTAAGCCTTGGTCAATTAAAGCAAGATTACGAGTCACTATCGCATTCTATCAACAGTGCACAAGGGCAAAGCCTGCATACTCTTGATTACCGTATTAGTGAAACACAAAAGCAGATCAAAAGCTTAAAGCTACAGCTTAAAAATCTTGAGTTTAATTTATTTACCCGTATGCGCGAGGATTTATCACTTAAAGAAGTTGAAGAGATCTCGCGTATTCTAAACCCTGACATTCTGTCATTTGCCACCACCAGTAATGGTGATATAGATATCACTGACGAAGATGCCTTTGGTGCATTTTTAGAGCAATTATCAGATAACGTGAAAGGCGGCGTGCTCACCCTGCCAGGCGCGACCATCAAGCTGAAAAAACTCTCACCGGTGCAGATGCAAAGCGGTGAAAATAAAGAGCAACTTACTGCGCAACTCAACGCCCTTGAACAGTCACTCAATGAATTTAAGCAACAGCGTGATGTGGCCGCAAATGTGGCCGACAAACAAAAAGAAAAAGATGCCTTATACGATGAACTCATGGCAGCAGAAAGCGCACTTAAACGCTTTGAACAATTCCAGGTTATGCTGCAATCTATTGATGCACAAACACTCTTAAAAGAGCAATTATTGGCTGAACGCGAGCAAGTTGATAGCTACTTACAAGATATTCAAAATAACAGCGGTTCAATTAGTGATCGACGCTCGATTATTAAATCGAAAAAAGATTTAATTTCACGCCAAGCCGAGCGCCTACGCCAAGTGAAATCTGAACGAATTGACCACACGCTGGATTTATATAGCGGTAAAGTCACCCCGTATATGATTGATGTGCAAATTGATTTCGATAATCTCAGTGACTTAGTTCATCACTTTAATAAAGATTGCCAAGAGCTGCGTAATTTTGATATCAACGTTCGTAATACCTATTTGCATATTTACAATGCTGGTATTACCAAATTTGATAACGAAAACGACGAGTTTAGTAAATACCAGAAATTGATTGGCGCGTTCCATAATATTGATAACGAACGTGATGCGGTTGAACGCCAAGCCCGGGTTGCACTCACAGAAGTAGCCGCGACGATTAAGGGACTGCGTGAAGATTTAGACAGACTGCGCCGTGAAATGAACAGCTTCAATAAAGGCATTAGTCAGCATCGTATTTCAAACTTGCAAGCATTTAAAATTAACGTGATACCACGCAAAATGTTGGTTGATAGTATTGATACCATCATCAGTACCTCAAATCAGTTTGAACAAGGTGATACGCTGGATTTACTCAGCCAAGAACCCTACAGTGAAAGTGCTGTCAACGAAGCAAAAGATCACTTAATTAAACTTGCCTCTGATAAAGCCGGTTTAACCCTTACTGACTTATTTGATATTCGCTTTGAAGTAGTAAACCGTGCAGGCGAAACCGAGCATTTTGAAAAAATTGATTCGGCTGGCTCAAACGGTACGCGTATCACCATAAAATTATTATGCGGCATGTTGTTTATCCGCTACTTATTAAGCGACCAAGAGCAAAACTTATACCGCATCCCGATTTATATTGATGAAGCGGCCGATATCGATCCGCAAAATCAAAAAGCAATTATAGAAACCGCCCTGAGTTTTGGCTTTGTGCCAATATTTGCATCGGTGAAACCACAAATTAGCTGTGATTATATTGTGCCAATTCGCTCCGTTAAAGACGGCGCCCAGAACTGGGTAGATGAAAAGGATTGGATAGAAGTAGAGCATGAATAAGACAATAACCACGTTTGTGTAAATTAATGCATCATTCAGTCAAGGACGACTAGACTGATCAACATCTACTTTGTACACAAATTACAGGTAAAAAATAACATTTCCTTGAATTAATTCTATGTTATGTTATCAAACGAATAGTAATTAAATTTGCCAAGGAGCAAACTCCATGAAAAATATACTAATTGCAGCTGCTGTATTACTACTAGCAGCGTGTGCAAAAACGCCTGATATTGACTACGACAAATCTGTGGACTTTGGTAACTACAAAACATTTGCTTGGTTTCCACAAGCGACCTTGGCTGACGCTGGTAACTATCAAATCAGTCCATTGATGGAAAAACGTGTGCGTGAAGCGGTAAATGCACAATTACAAGCAAACGGTATGACACCTGCGGATGAAGCATCAGCAGATGTATTAATTAACTATCATGCCTCTGTTGATACTAAAGTTGACGTTGATACATTTAATGTAGGTTACGGTGCACGTTGGAACTACTGGGGCATGGGTTATAACACGCAAACAACAACCCATGAATATGATGTGGGCACTTTAGTGATTGATGTTGTTGACCGTGCCTCTAACCAGCTTGTTTGGCGTGGTGCTCGTGAAGGTCGCCTTCAGAAGAAACAAACACCTGAAGAGCGTAACAAAGCAGTACAAGAAGCCGTTGCAACAATTTTAAGTGGTTTTCCACCAGAAAAACTAAAATAGAGCTAAATTATTAAGGGCGTATAGAACTTTCAGAATTAAAATTTGTTCAATCTAGGGGCAATTTAATCGCGGCGCGAGATTTGTAATCGAGCGGGATCGATAACTGCTCCTAGGTTATTCAACTAGCTTACATCCATGTAAGAATAAGTAAAAATCGAGCAAGGTTACGGCGTCTTGCTCACGCCCTTTACTTACATCAATGTCATAGGTAGGTACTTAAGAAAAATATTAAGTACAGCCTTAAAAATTTGGCTCTACCCCATACTGAAATACTCCTGTTTTTCGATCGCGTTTGGGGTGCGCCCTAGCTGCATTTTTCCTCA
>NZ_JACJDS010000109.1:0-314 GCF_014163635.1 Pseudoalteromonas sp. SR44-8 | reverse complement strand
TCAATGCGACTCATCACACGAGCGATTGTGTCATGGCGAGGGATACCTTGCTCAAGAGGAACGTACTTCCTGAGCCAATCTAATCTATCATGGCCAAAATCTTCAATATCTTCCCAGCCTTGGCACCCAGATATGACAGCGCTGACAGCTAAGAATATGATATCAAAAAGTTTATGGACAACTTTACCCTGCTGGCGAGGGTCGTCAATTGATTCGAAATATTTAAATAGTTGAATATCAGGCATGGGGGCTCCTTAAAAAGGAGTATAAGATCATACTTTTAAGTCAAGGTAAAGTTCGTGATCTTGCCCTGG
>NZ_JACJDS010000108.1:0-322 GCF_014163635.1 Pseudoalteromonas sp. SR44-8 | reverse complement strand
GCCCACCGATGCTGATGACCCTATTCATATCACGTTTACCGTTAAGCCGTTTACTGAACAAATGAAAAAAGTAGCTGGCTGGGCGACTGGCCCTAAGCAAGACATGCAAAACTTTACACCTGATAGCAGAGAATATAAAAAAGCAGACATTAGGTATCGCCAAGCGCGTTTTAATTTAGGAGATATGATCACAAGGCACATTACGGTGATCAAAACTTTTTACTTACCCCATTTTTCAAAACGTATGCAACAACGGGTAATTGAAAAGTATCAACCGATTTTTAGAGCGTGGTATTACGGTGTACCCGAAACGGATTGTTGG
>NZ_JACJDS010000107.1:0-324 GCF_014163635.1 Pseudoalteromonas sp. SR44-8 | reverse complement strand
TGATGATATGCGACGAAGAAGGCTTGATAGGTCGTAACATGTTTGCCATTGATGGATGCAAATTGAAATCGAATGCGAGTAAAGAATGGAGCGGCACATTCGATGAGCTAGGGCGTAAAAAAGCAAAACTAGAACGCGCGAGTAAACGTATTATCGAACGTCACCAATCACAAGATAGCCTGAGCGAAGAGTTGATAACACAGGATTTAAAGCAAAAAGAAAAGCTGGATAAAAGTGCAGATAAAATCACGGAGTTCTTAGCGACCCACGAGGAAAAAACGGGCAGCAAAGGCAAGCCCATTAAAAGTAATATTACCGACCCTG
>NZ_JACJDS010000106.1:0-345 GCF_014163635.1 Pseudoalteromonas sp. SR44-8 | reverse complement strand
GTACTAATTACCCGTGAGGCTTAACCATACAACGCCAAACGCGTTTTATGTGATAGTTGATAGCGCAAGAAGTTAATAGACTAAAGTAGATTTACTGAAAACTTTATTATCAGAATTCCAAATTTATAAGGTGACTCTTAGCGCGTAGCGTTAAAGTTGAGGCACCTTGCGCAAAGGAAATGTAAGCACTACGTGCTTTGTCATTACTCCTTCGCACCCTATTTGCTTGGTAACAATAGCGTTTTGGACCCACCTGACCCCATGCCGAACTCAGTAGTGAAACGAAACAGCGCCGATGATAGTGTAGCATTTGCTATGTGAAAGTAGGACATTGCCAGGCTCCAA
>NZ_JACJDS010000105.1:0-382 GCF_014163635.1 Pseudoalteromonas sp. SR44-8 | reverse complement strand
GTTGTGACGATTGAAACAGAAGATGGCTCAGTGCCAGAATTTCCTTTTTTGATAAAGTCGGCCTATTCAGAGTCGTGTGGTCATAGTAGTTGTGGTATTGATTTTGGTTATAAATATTTTAAAACGGCCTATGCTAATGAGCCAATTACCTTCCCACGGGAGCGTTTGGATTTATTACAGCCCAACGCCTATGCATCGATTGAGTTTACTGTTACTCATCCTAATTATCACCACCGCGGATTTCCGCGAGGCTTTGCGCCCACCGATGCTGATGACCCTATTCATATCACGTTTACCGTTAAGCCGTTTACTGAACAAATGAAAAAAGTAGCTGGCTGGGCGACTGGCCCTAAGCAAGACATGCAAAACTTTACACCTGATA
>NZ_JACJDS010000104.1:0-390 GCF_014163635.1 Pseudoalteromonas sp. SR44-8 | reverse complement strand
AAAAAAGGCCACCGAAGTGACCTTTTTCTAACAATTAACTTAAAAGTTAATTATTACTCATTGAACGTTGCTACAAAGCACCTACGCCTATGGGTAACAGCGCCACCTTCACATGACGTAAATCGCAGACATTAAAAAAGGCCACCGAAGTGACCTTTTTCTAATAATTAACTTAAAAGTTAATTATTACTCTACGATAGTTGCTACAAAGCACCTACGCCTAAGGTAATAGCGCCACCTTCACATGACGTAAATCCCAGGCATTAAAAAAGGCCACCGAAGTGACCTTTTTCTAACAATTAACTTAAAAGTTAATTATTACTCATTGAACGTTGCTACAAAGCACCTACGCCTATGGGTAACAGCGCCACCTTCACATGACGTAAATCG
>NZ_JACJDS010000103.1:0-401 GCF_014163635.1 Pseudoalteromonas sp. SR44-8 | reverse complement strand
ACATTACGGTGATCAAAACTTTTTACTTACCCCATTTTTCAAAACGTATGCAACAACGGGTAATTGAAAAGTATCAACCGATTTTTAGAGCGTGGTATTACGGTGTACCCGAAACGGATTGTTGGAACAAAATGACTTGCCAAGAACATATTTTAAAGCCAAGGGAAGCTGAATATGAAGGATTATAAGCGTAAAACTGTACTGCAATTTTACTGTGTGCTACTGGCGTGTTTTTTGACAACAAGTTGCACTACGGTATTCGATAAAGCGCATGGTTATCGTGGGCCCATTGTTGTGACGATTGAAACAGAAGATGGCTCAGTGCCAGAATTTCCTTTTTTGATAAAGTCGGCCTATTCAGAGTCGTGTGGTCATAGTAGTTGTGGTATTGATTTTGGTTA
>NZ_JACJDS010000102.1:0-419 GCF_014163635.1 Pseudoalteromonas sp. SR44-8 | reverse complement strand
GAAGCCAATGCCAGTGTCAGTGTGACTATCAGCGATGGTTCGAATAACCAATCGCGTACTGTGACGGCTGATGGCTCTGGGGCATGGACTATCAGTGGTAGTGAGTTTGATGTCAGCAGCTTTAATGATGGCACGCTCACCGTCAGCGCCACACAAAGTGATGCGGCGGGTAATACTTCAAGCGCAACCAGCACCTCAGTGATTTTAGATAACGCAGCACCGAATGCCTTGACGATTGCCACCCCGATTGAGGTTGATGGCCGGATCAATGCTGTAGAAGATGGCAGTGTATTAATCACCGGCTCTGGCGCAGAAGCCAATGCCAGTGTCAGTGTGACTATCAGCGATGGTTCGAATAACCAATCGCGGACCGTGACGGCTGATGGCGCAGGTACATGGACTATCAGTGGTAGTGAGTT
>NZ_JACJDS010000101.1:0-436 GCF_014163635.1 Pseudoalteromonas sp. SR44-8 | reverse complement strand
GATCAGGGCAAGATCACGAACTTTACCTTGACTTAAAAGTATGATCTTATACTCCTTTTTCAGGAGCCCCCATGGCTGATATTCAACTATTTAAATATTTCGAATCAATTGATGATCCTCGCCAGCAGGGTAAAGTTGTCCATAAACTTTTTGATATCATATTCTTAGCTGTCAGCGCTGTCATATCTGGGTGTCAAGGCTGGGAAGATATTGAAGATTTTGGCCATGATAGATTAGATTGGCTCAGGAAGTACGTTCCTCTTGAGCAAGGTATCCCTCGCCATGACACAATCGCTCGTGTGATGAGTCGTATTGATATGACGCAGTTTCAAGATTCTTTTTCTTCTTGGATGAAAGACTGTTCTAAATTAACTCAGGGCGATGTAGTTGCGATTGATGGTAAGCGATTGAAAGGTTCATTTAATCAGTCAGATAG
>NZ_JACJDS010000100.1:0-437 GCF_014163635.1 Pseudoalteromonas sp. SR44-8 | reverse complement strand
GAAGCCAATGCCAGTGTCAGTGTGACTATCAGCGATGGTTCGAATAACCAATCGCGTACTGTGACGGCTGATGGCTCTGGGGCATGGACTATCAGTGGTAGTGAGTTTGATGTCAGCAGCTTTAACGATGGCACGCTCACCGTCAGCGCCACACAATCGGATACAGCGGGCAATACTTCAAGTGCAGCCAGCACCTCAGTGATTTTAGATAACGCAGCACCGAATGCCTTGACCATAACGACCCCGATTGAGGTTGATGGCCGGATCAATGCCGTAGAAGATGACAGTGTATTGATCACCGGCTCTGGGGCGGAAGCCAATGCCAGTGTCAGTGTGACTATCAGCGATGGTTCGAATAACCAATCGCGTACTGTGACGGCTGATGGCTCTGGGGCATGGACTATCAGTGGTAGTGAGTTTGATGTCAGCAGCTTTAA